>JAGCNA010000224.1 GCA_017646185.1 Clostridia bacterium | reverse complement strand
CGGGTCTTACACCGCCGCCGGTACGGGCGTTCTGACCCTTGTGGCCCTTGCCTGCTGTCTTACCGTTACCGCTGCCTGCGCCTCTGCCTTTTCTGAAGCGAGCTTTAACTGCGCCGGTTGCGGGGGAAAGTTCGTGAAGCTTCATATTTGTATCCTCCCTTTTATTACTCAGCATCCTCAACGGAGATCAGGTGAGAGATCACGTTGATCTTGCCGTCGATGAGAGGATTTCTCTCGGCTACCTTAAAATCGCCGATCTTGTTAAGACCGAGGGACTTTGCGGTAAGGATCTGGTTCTTTTTATGGCCGATGAGGCTTCTGGTGAGGGTTATCTTTACTTTTGCCATCTTCGTGTCCTCCTTATTTAACAGCGTCAACAGGAATGCCGCGCTTTGCAGCTACCTGTTCAACAGTGCTGAGAGAAGTAAGAGCATTGAAGGTTGCCTTGACAACATTCACCGGATTGTTGGAACGAAGCGATTTACCGCGGATATCGTGGATACCTGCGATATCGAGAACTGCACGCATCGTACCGCCTGCGATGATACCGGTACCGGGTGCTGCGGGCTTGAGAAGAACTCTGCCTGCGCCGTACTCACCGATAATCTCGTGAGGAATGGTAGTGCCGTTGAGAGAAACCTCTACAACGTTTTTCTTTGCAGATTCAAGTGCTTTCTTTATAGCATCGGGTACTTCGGCAGCTTTGCCGATACCGTAGCCGATATGACCCTGACCGTCGCCTACAACAACCAGTGCGGAAAATCTTGCGATACGACCGCCCTTTACGGTTTTGCTTACGCGCTTGGTATTAATAAGGGTCTCTTTGAATTCGATGTTAGAGAAATCAACTTTTTTAGCCATCTTATCCTCCTAAAACTTCAAACCGGCTTCGCGTGCCGCATTGGCAAGCTCAAGCACTCTGCCGTGGAAGAGATAGCCGCCTCTGTCGAACACAACTTCGGTTATGTTCTTTTCCAGTGCTCTCTTTGCCACGAGTTCGCCAACCTTCTTTGCAGCTTCTTTGTTGCCGCCGGAAGTGCCAAACTCTTTTTCGGTGCTGGAAGCGGATACCAAGGTGTTACCTACGGTATCATCGATTATCTGAGCGTAAATGTTATTTTCGGAGCGATAAACGCAAAGACGGGGTCTTGCGGGAGTACCAAAGATCTTAGCTCTAACTCTCTTGTGTCTTTGCAGACGCTTCTTATTGCTGTCTGTACGGGTTACCATTATTCACACTCTCCTTTCGTTTACTTCGCGGCCTTGCCGACCTTACGTCTTATCTTTTCATCAGAGTACTTAATACCCTTGCCAAGATAAGGTTCAGGAGGACGCTTAGCTCTTATCTCTGCTGCGAGCTGACCAACCTGCTGCTTGTTGATACCGTTAACTACAACAGTGTTGGAGTTGGGGCATTCAAAAACAATTCCTTCGGGCTGATCAAACACTACGTTGTGAGAGTAACCGATATTGAGTACAAGCTGTTTGCCCTGGATAGCTGCTCTGTAACCAACGCCGTTGATTTCAAGAGTCTTCTTGTAGCCTTCGGTAACACCAACAACCATGTTGTTGATAAGAGTTCTGGTGAGGCCGTGGAGAGATCTGTTGGTCTTCTCGTCATCAGGACGGGAAACGGTCAATACACCTGCGCCAACTTCGATGATCATCTCGGGTCTGAGCTGCTGAGTAAGGGTACCCTTGGGGCCCTTAACGGTAACTACGTTGTTTTCTGCAACGTCTACGGTTACACCTGCGGGAATGGTAATGGGAGCTCTGCCTATTCTTGACATGTTGTTACCTCCTTACCATACGAAGGCGAGAACTTCGCCGCCAACGTTTTCCTTGCGAGCGCGCTTATCGGTCATAATCCCCTTGCTGGTGGACACGATAGCGATGCCGAGACCATTTCTTACTCTGGGCATATCCTCGCAGGATGCATAAATTCTGAGGCCGGGCTTGGAGACTCTACGAAGACCTTCGATGATTCTCTTCTTGCCGGGGCCGTACTTAAGGGTAACGGTGATGATACCCTGCTTGTTATCTTCCTTGCACTCGTAGCCGGCGATATAGCCTTCTTCGAGGAGGATCTGAGCGATAGACTTCTTCAGATTGGAAGCAGGAATTTCAACGGTATCGTGCTTTGCAATGTTTGCATTGCGGATTCTGGTGAGCATATCTGCTACTACATCAGTGATTTGCATTGTTTATTCCTCCTTTTACCAACTTGCTTTCTTTACACCGGGAATTTCGCCCTTGTAAGCGAGTTCACGGAAACAGATACGGCATATACCGTACTTGCGGAGATATGCGTGAGGTCTTCCGCAGATCTTGCACCGGTTGTAGTATCTGGTAGAGAACTTGGGTGCTTTAGCCTGCTTCAGTATCATAGATTTTCTTGCCATTTTTCACGTTCCTCCTTATTATCTTGCAAACGGTGCGCCAAGGAGAGCGAGAAGTTCTTTTGCTTCTTCGTCAGTATTGGCGGTCGTTACAAATACGATATCCATACCTCTGACCTTATCAACCTTATCGTATTCGATTTCGGGGAAGATCAGCTGTTCCTTGAGACCGAGAGAGTAGTTGCCGCGGCCGTCGAAGGCGTTGGGGTTGATACCCTTGAAGTCTCTTACACGGGGAAGAGAAAGATTGAAAAGCTTATCTACGAATTCGTACATTTTTTCTGCACGAAGAGTAACCTTAACACCATTGAGAGAGCCTTCGCGAAGCTTGAAGTTAGAAATAGACTTACGAGCCTTGGTAGCTACGGGCTTCTGACCGGTGATAGCAGCGATATCTGCCATAACAGAATCGATAATCTTGCTGTTGTCCTTCGCGTCGCCGCAACCTACGTTAACAACGACCTTTTCAAGGCGAGGGATCTGCATGGGGCTGCTGTAATTAAATTTTGTCATAAGAGCAGGAGCAACTTCGCTCTTATAGAATTCCTTAAGTCTTGCCATTGCGTCCTCCTCCTTTACAGTGCTTTGCCGCACTTAGCGCAGCTTCTGATTTTCTTTCCGTCAACAACTTTAACGGAAACGCGGGTACCCTTCTTGCATTCCTTGCAGTAAGGAGATACCTTGCAAGCATAGATAGCGCCTTCGGTCTTCACGATACCGCCAGCTTCGCCCTGTCTGCGGGGCTTAACGTGCTTGGATACGGTGTGAACGCCCTTAACGATAACTTTGCCTTCCTTGGGAGATACGGCAACAACTTCGCCCTTAACTCCCTTATATTTACCGGAATTAACTATTACGGTTTCGCCGGTCTTTACATGAACATTACTCATTATCCTTTACCTCCAATTACACAACTTCAGGTGCGAGGGAGAGGATCTTCATATAATCCTTCTCACGAAGCTCTCTTGCAACCGGGCCAAAGATACGAGTACCTCTGGGGTTCTTATCTTCCTTGATAAGAACTGCAGCGTTTTCGTCAAATCTGATATAGGAACCATCTGCTCTGCGCTGGCCCTTAACGGTTCTTACTACTACTGCAGTAACAACGTCACCCTTCTTAACTACTCCGCCGGGAGCTGCCTTCTTAACCGAGCAAACCACAACGTCGCCGATTCCTGCGTAACGTCTGCCGGTACCGCCAAGAACTCGGATGCACATCAGCTCTTTTGCGCCGGTATTATCAGCAACTTTCATAAATGACTGCTGTTGTATCATCGTGTTTCCTCCTTACTTAGCCTTCTCGACAATTCTTACTACACGGAAATACTTGTCCTTGGAAAGGGGGCGAGTTTCCATGATTTCTACGGTGTCACCGATACCGCACTCGTTGTTCTCGTCATGAGCTTTAAACTTTACGGTACGTTTAACAATCTTTTTATAAAGGGGATGCTTTACGTTATCGCGTACTGCAACAACAACGGTCTTTTCCATTTTGTCGCTTACTACGATACCAACTCTTGTTTTTCTAAGTGCTCTTTCTTCCATTTTCGGTTACTCCTTTCCGCTTACGCCTGCGTAGAGAGTTCTTTCTCACGGAGAACCGTGAGCACTCTGGCGATGGTCTTCTTAGTCTCGACAAGCTTCATGGGGTTGTCGAGCTGGTGTATGGAGTGCTGGAAGCGCAGCTTGAAGAGTTCTTCCTTCTGCTCCTCCAGAAGCTTGTTGAGTTCTGCAGGAGACTTACCTCTGATCTCTTTTAATTCCATTGTAATACCTCCTATTTCTCAAGGTCAGCCTTGGTAGCAAACTTACATTTGATAGGAAGCTTGTGAGAAGCAAGACGCATAGCTTCGCGTGCCTGCTCTTCGGTAATACCGTCCATTTCAAACATAACTCTGCCGGGCTTAACCACAGCTACCCAGTATTCGGGAGAACCTTTACCGGAACCCATTCGGGTTTCAGCAGGCTTCTCGGTGATGGGCTTATCGGGGAATATCTTTATCCAAACCTTACCGCCACGCTTGATGTAACGAGTCATAGCGATACGGGCTGCTTCGATCTGGTTGCTGGTGATCCAAGCGGGTTCTGCAGCTACAAGACCGTAGGTACCGTAGGTAATGGTATTACCACGATGTGCCTTACCGGTAAGTCTGCCGCGCTGAACACGTCTGTATTTAACTCTTTTGGGCATTAACATGATTATTTACCTCCCTGACGCTTTACCTCGGGAAGAACTTCACCCTTGTATATCCATACCTTGATGCCGATCTTACCGTAGGTGGTATTAGCCTCATAGAAGCCGTAATCGATATCGGCTCTGAGGGTCTGAAGCGGAATAGTGCCTTCATGGTAATGCTCGGTTCTTGCGATTTCTGCACCGCCGAGACGGCCGGAAACTGCTACCTTGATACCCTTTGCACCAAGCTTCATAGTTCTGCCGATAGCCATTTTCATTGCGCGGCGGAACGAAGTTCTCTTTTCGAGCTGTGCTGCGATATTCTGAGCAACAAGCAGTGCGTTAAGATCGGGCTGCTTGATCTCGATTACGTTGACTGCTGCGGGCTTGCCAACGAAGTTTTCTACTTCTTTGCGAAGCTTTTCGATTTCTGTACCGCCCTTACCGATAACGATACCGGGCTTTGCACAGCGTACGATAACGCGAACCTTTGCGTTGTCACGCTCGATTTCTATCTTTGCTACGCCTGCACCTGCAAGTCTTGCAGTGAGGAACTTTCTGAGTTTGTAATCGGAAACAAGAGTATCACCGAAAACTTCGTCTTTAACGAACCAACGGGAATCCCAGTCCTTGATTATACCAACACGGAGACCGTGAGGATTAACTTTCTGACCCATTTACTGTACCCTCCTTAATTTTTTTCCGCAAGTGCGATGGTTACATGAGAAGTGCGCTTAAGGATTCTGTCGCCTCTGCCCTTTGCGCGGGGTCTCATTCTCTTCATGTGCTTCATGATACCGGGGGTAACGAAGCATTCGGAAACATAGAGCTTTTCAACATCCATGCCGAAGTTATGATCTGCGTTTGCGATAGCCGAATTAAGAAGCTTAAGAACGGGTTCGCAAGCGATCTTGTTGGTGTATTTGAGTATTGCGGCTGCCTCAGCAACGTTTTTGCCTCTGATAAGGTCGAGAACGATCTTAACCTTGCGGGGAGTCATACGGAGCTGCTTGAGATAAGCCTTTGCTATCTTCTGTTCCATTATATTTTCTCCTTCCGCTTATCTGCTGTTCGATGTCTTGGAACCGCTGTGTCCCTTGAAGTGTCTGGTAGGAGCAAACTCACCGAGTCTGTGACCAACCATGTCTTCTACCACGTATACAGGAACGTGCTTCTTGCCGTCATGTACTGCGATGGTGTGACCTACGAATTCGGGGAATATTACGGAAGCACGGGACCAAGTCTTAAGAACTCTCTTCTCGCCCTTCTCGTTCATTTCGCAAATTCTCTGATATAATTTAGGCTCCACAAAAGGGCCTTTTTTAACGCTTCTGCTCATTTGTTTATTCCTCCTTCACCGTATTACTTAGCGTTTCTGCGCTTAACGATAAACTTATCGGTGCGAGCCTTCTTGTTTCTGGTCTTATAACCGAGAGCAGGCTTGCCCCAAGGAGTCAAAGGACCGGGATGACCGATAGGTGCACGGCCTTCACCACCACCGTGAGGGTGGTCTACGGGGTTCATTACGGAACCGCGTACGGTGGGACGGATACCCATGTGGCGCTTCTTACCAGCTTTACCGATCTTGATATTCTCGTGCTCGAGGTTACCAACCTGACCGATAGTAGCGGTACAGTCAAGACGGATGTAGCGAACTTCGCCGGAGGGAAGTCTTACCTGACCCATCTTGCCTTCCTTGGACATAAGCTGTGCAGCTGCACCAGCGGAACGAACCAGCTGTGCGCCTCTGCCGGGATAAAGTTCGATGTTGTAGATAACGGTACCTACGGGGATGTTTGCAAGAGGAAGAACGTTACCGGGACGGATATCGCTGTCTGCGCCGGAGTAAAGAACGTCGCCTACCTTAACGCCGTTAGCAGCGATAGTGTAGCTCTTGTTGCCCTGTTCATCGCAAAGAAGTGCGATGTATGCGGTACGGTTAGGATCGTACTCGATAGCGGTTACGGTGCAGGGAGAAGTGGAATTACGCTTGAAGTCGATAATTCTGTACTTTCTCTTGTTGCCGCCGCCCTGGTGACGAACAGTTACGCGGCCGAAGTTGTTACGGCCTGCTTTGCTCTTGAGAGTAACTACGAGAGACTTCTCAGGAGTCTTTTTGGTTATCTCCGCGAAGGAGGGAGTAGCCATATGTCTTCTCGACGGAGTTGTAGGTTTATAAGTCTTAACAGCCATTGTATAACTCCTTTCGATTACATAAGGCTATCGAAGAATTCGATGGTCTTGGATTCGGGAGCAAGCTTAACGATGGCCTTTTTCCAAGCTGCGGTCTTGCCGTAGTTGTAGCCCATTCTCTTTTCCTTGCCCTTAACGGAAATGGTGGTTACCTTTTCTACCTTAACGCCGGAAAAGATCTTTTCAACAGCGTTCTTTATCTCTACCTTGTTAGCATCGGTAGCAACCTTGAAGGTGTACTTGCGATTCTGCATGTCTTCGTTGGAAGCTTCGGTGATAACGGGCTTGATAATGATATCGTATGCAGATTTATTCATTATGCGTAAACCTCCTCGAGCTTTTCGATTGCAGCCTTGGTTGCAACGACCTTCTCGCAGTTAAGGATCTCATATACGTTGAGAGTATTAACAAGAGTGGTCTTAACAGTCTCAATGTTGCTGCAGCTCTTTACTACCTTCTCGTCTACGTTTTCGAGGAGAAGAAGAGCCTTCTGAGGAACTACGACGTTGTGAGACTTCTTTTCGCCGTTTTCCTTATAATTCTTGTTAACTTCTTTCTGGCAGCCGAGTGCGTTGAACATGTTAACCATTTCCTTGGTCTTGTATGCTTCCAGCGCGATATTGTCTACGACAATCAGTTCGCCGTTTGCAACCTTGGAAGACAGTGCGGAGTACAATGCAGCTCTCTTTACCTTCTTGTTAACGGATACTTTGTAGGTGCGGGGCTTGGGACCGAGGGCGATACCGCCGTGGATCCACTGAGGAGAACGGGTAGAACCCTGTCTTGCTCTGCCGGTGCCCTTCTGACGCCAGGGTTTTCTGCCGCCGCCGGAAACTTCGGCTCTGGTAAGGGTGGACTGGGTACCCTGTCTCTGGTTGAGCAGGTATGCTCTAACAACGGTGTGAAGAACGGAAGAGTTTACTTCTGCGCCGAAGATCTTTTCGGAAAGCTCCATGCTGCCGCAAACTTCGCCCTTCATATTGTATACATTTACATTAAGCATTACGTTATCCTCCCTTCACTTATTTAACGGTGTTGCGAATGATCACAACGCCACCGCGGGAACCGGGAACTGCGCCCTTAACCGCGATAAGATTCTTTTCGGAATCGATCTTTACGATTTCAAGGTTAAGCATAGTAACCTTTTCATTACCGTACTGACCGGGCATTTTCTTGTTCTTGAAGATTCTGGAAGGATCGCTGTTTGCGCCTACAGAACCGATGTGACGGTGAACGGGACCGCCGCCGTGGGTGTTTCTCAGGTGAGACTGACCCCATCTCTTGATTACGCCGCTGTAACCGTGACCCTTGGTGATACCGGTGATATCAACCTTTTCGCCAACCTCAAAGCTGTCTGCTGTAACAACGTCGCCTACGTTCATGGAAGCTGCGTTATCAAGACGGAACTCTTTAAGATACTTTTTGAAGGAAACTTCTGCTTTGAGGAAGTGTCCCTTCGCAGGCTTGGTAAGCTTTCTCTCAGCGATGTCTTCATAGCCGAGCTGAACTGCTTCGTAGCCGTCGTTTTCTGCGGTCTTCTTCTGTGTTACAGTGCAGGGGCCTGCAGCTATAACAGTTACCGGAATGACATTACCCTTCTCATCGAAGATCTGGGTCATACCGATTTTCTTGCCGATGATGCCTTTTTTCATTTTTATCCTCCTTAAGGTTATTGGTTAACTCGCCATACGCGGGTTAACATGACCTTTATTTGACTGATTAAAGCTTGATTTCGATATCTACGCCTGCGGGAAGTTCGAGGTTGGTGAGAGCCTCAACAGCCTTTGCAGAGGGCTTGATGATATCGATAAGACGCTTGTGGGTGCGGTACTCGAACTGTTCACGGCTATCCTTGTACTTGTGAACTGCACGGAGTATGGTTACGATTTCCTTTTCGGTAGGAAGAGGAATGGGACCGGAAACTGCTGCGCCGGAACGCTTTGCGGTTTCAACGATCTTTTCTGCTGCCTGATCGATCAAAGAGTGATCGTAGGACTTGAGTCTGATTCTGATTTTCTGAGTTGCCATGGGATTTCTCCTTTATATAATATAATGTAGCGAGGTGTTTGAAGGTTTTCTCAACACTGTTCCGGGCGTTTCATTTCCGACCCATAAAAAATGTTGGAAAATTCGCCAGATCAAACCGACATACTCTGTGTGAGTTACCTGCTTTTGGGCAGCAATCTCCCACTTCATCGCACACCAAGCTCGCGTAGTATAACACATATACCACCTTTTGTCAATATTTTTTGACAAATTCCCTATTATTTAATATTGTTAATTTTCTGTGAACAAAATATGAATTTTTGATTATTTTAAAATTTATTCTTTGCAAACCGTAGCCCCGTATGTTATAATGATATTTGACATTATGGGTAATAAAAAGCCACGTATATACATATATATAATAGGAAGGATTTTTTAAAATGACAAAGACATACAACAACAAGGGCGTTTGCTCCAGAAGCGTTACTTTTGATATTGCGGAGGACGGCACCGTTACCAACGTATCCTTTATGGGCGGATGCAACGGAAACCTGAAAGGCGTTGCCGCACTGGCAGAAGGCAGAAAGGCTGAGGAGATTATAAAGCACTGCAAGGGTATTACCTGCGGTTTTAAATCCACCTCCTGCCCCGACCAATTTGCCCAGGCACTTGAACAGGCACTTGCAGAAATGTAAAATTTATACCGAAAGGTTATATGCGATATGACAGAGTTTGAAAAATGGTTAAATTCTCCCGTGGTTGACGAAGCCACCAAAGCAGAGCTCAGATCCATTGAAAACGACCAAAACGAGATTCTTGCCCGTTTTTCCTGCCCTATGGAATTCGGTACCGCGGGACTGCGTGCCGTAATGGCAGCAGGTATATCCCGTATGAACGTGTATACCGTTGCCCAGACCACCGAAGGTCTGGCAAGACTTATCGAAGACGAAAACGGATGCGACAAAGGCGTTGCCATTGCTTGGGACAGCCGCAATAATTCCGAACTGTTTGCAAAAACCGCTGCCCGCGTTCTTGCAAAGCACGGAATAAAGACTTATATTTTCGATTCATTGCGTCCCACCCCCGAATTATCCTTTGCCATACTCCATTACGGATGTATAGCCGGTATAAACGTTACCGCTTCCCACAATCCCTCCGCTTATAACGGATACAAGGTTTATTGGGCGGACGGAGCACAGCTCCCTCCCGAGCACGCAAACGTGGTGTCCGATTACGTTTCCAAAACAGACATCTTTTCTGTTGAGCAGGCGGACTTTGATAAAGCGGTGGAAGAGGGCACTATTATAATAATAGGAAGAGAAACCGACAAAGCGTTTCTTGATGCGGTGCAGAACTGCAGTATAGACCCTACCGCTTTAAAGGAATACGGCGATAAGCTTAATATCATCTATACTCCCATTCACGGCA
Organism: Clostridia bacterium; assembly: GCA_017646185.1. GTDB lineage: Bacteria > Bacillota > Clostridia > Oscillospirales > CAG-382 > SFLA01. The sequence goes on along the minus strand of JAGCNA010000224.1, from coordinate 7,775 downwards.
CGGGATACAGACTTGTTCCCGAGATACTGGAGCGCTCCGGTGTTACAAATCTTATCGTGGTCAAGGAGCAGGAGGTGCCTGACGGAAACTTCCCTACCGTTCACACCCCTAACCCCGAAAACAAAGAATGCTTTAATATTGCCATTGAAAAGGTAAAAGCGGAAAATATAGATTGCCATCTTATTATCGGCACCGACCCCGATGCAGACAGAGTTGGAATTGTTGCAAGAAACAACGAAGGCGAGTTTGTGCCCTTTACGGGAAATCAGGTAGGCGCACTTTTGGCGGATTATATTATAAACAGCAAAAAGGCTCAGGGCACACTGCCCGAAAACGCATGCGCCATAAAATCCGTGGTTTCCGGAAAGCTGTTTGACCTTGTCTGCGAAGGCGAGGGCGTTCACCACATGAACGTGCTTACGGGATTCAAGTATATCGGCGAAAAGATAAAGGAATTCACCGCATCCGGAGCATACACCTTTATTCTCGGTTACGAGGAAAGCTACGGTTACTTAAGCGGCGGCTACGTGAGAGATAAAGACGCTGTGGCGGCTTCTATGCTGATTGCGGAAATGGCGGCGTATAATATGCGCAACGGAACCACTCTGTATCAGCGCCTGCAGGAGCTTTACAAAAAGTACGGCTACTGCAAGGAAGCTATAATCAACCGTGTTATCGGCGGTATCGTTCCTATGGACACTATGAAGGAGAAAATGGCAAGCTTACGTGCCTGCCCTCCCGAAAGTATCGGAAACAGCAAGGTTACAAAGGTTACAGATTTCTTGTACGATGATACCGGTCTTCCCAAGGCGAATATGCTTTCATATCTCCTTGAAAACGGCACTACCGTGCTTATCCGCCCCTCCGGCACCGAGCCCAAGATAAAGGTATATATCCTTACTCAGGCAAAGGACGAAAAGAGTGCGGATGAGGTTATCGAAGCAGTAAAAGCAGACGCCGAAAACTTAATTTAATAAACACAAAAAATGCAGTTTGGTTAAAACCAAACTGCATTTTTGCTTTATTTAAATATATCTTCAATATCCTTAAGCACGCCGACTCTCGTATACGCATCGGGGCGGGCGAAAAGTGTTCCGTCGGGATTGCGGTAATGGCACCCCTGAGCAGGCTCGATACGTTTGTAGCGTATTTCGTATTCGAAGTTTTGCTCATAAGTAAAGGTCAGCATTTTATCAAGGTTATAAGCCGCTTTTTTAACGCCTGTGTAAATGTTTGCGCATACCGTTTCGGGATGATCGGAAACACAGCTGTTCCACGCAAGAGAGCGCTTCGTTATTACCGTTTCCGCCCAAGGGAATGAAGCGTTCATCTGGGAAATGCAGATATCATCGGAAGAAGCGAAGATAACGGGCACACCGTATTTACCTGCAACAGCACCGTCGATCTGTGCTTCGCCTACGAATTCGCCGTTTATCTTTTGATGCTGGAATGTGGCAGAGGAATATACGTGGCAAAGCACCGCATCAATGGTATCGTATGCGTGGTAGCCGATAAACAGCACCCCTGCAAAGCCTTCTTCTATGCCGGGAAAACGCTTTCCGCTTCCCGCACCCATAACTATTTTACAGCGTTTATCCAAAAGATCGTATTTGAGGTTATATCCGGTTCCGTGGCAATCCCACACCCAGACTTCCTCCGCACCGTTATCAAAATGTGCTTTTGCGGCGGCGTTTGCCTCTTTCGTGCCTTGCAAAGCGGCGTATTCCAGACCCGCACTGCCCTGCGCAAGCCCTTGACCGGGAGTTCCGATAGTGCACGCCACACCCTCAAGGTCTACTGCAATATAAAATCTTTTGTTTTTATTCATATAAGACACCGCCTTTTTGTTTTTTGTGTTGATTTTTTTAAAGAATAGTTATATAATTAGCCAAAGATAAACAATAATGGAGTTAAATATGGAAAGATTAAAGAACATAGAGCTTTTTGTACTGGATATGGACGGAACCATATATTTGGGCAAAAACGTGCTTCCCGGTGCAAGGGAGTTTGTTTCCCACATTAAAAACAGCGGTAAAAAGATAATGTATTTTACCAACAACGCTTCCAATGACCACAAGATATATATTGACCGCCTTACCAATATGGGCTTTGACGCAGACGAAAGCGAGATTTTCTCCGCCGCAGACGTTACGGCAATGTATCTTTGCAAAAACCATCCCGATGCAAAGGTATACGTGGTAGGCACACCTGCATTGGAAAACACCTTTTTACAGTACGGTATTAACCTTACCGACGGAACCGAAGGCGATATTGTGGTAACCAGCTTTGATACCACCCTCACCTATGATAAATTGGTGAAAGCCTGCGATCTGATACGAAACGGCGCAATCTATTATTGCACACACCCCGATTTTAACTGCCCTACCGAAAACGGATTTATTCCCGATAGCGGTGCTATTGCCGCTTTGGTTACCGCTTCTACCGGTGTAACGCCCCGTTATTTCGGCAAGCCTTACAGAGAAACCGCAGATATGATCGCACAAAAGAGCGAAAAGCCTTTTTCAAAAATTGCTGTTGTGGGAGACCGTCTTTATACCGACATCGCTTTGGGCAAAAAACACGGTATTCTCTCTGTTTTGGTGCTGTCCGGCGAAACCCAGATTGATGATGTAACCGACGAAAACCGTGCGGATATTATTGTGGACGGCATCGGTGACCTTATACAGTACACATAATATTTTGGCAGTTACCGTTGACTTTTGGCGAAACAAATGGTAAAATGCAGGCAGGAGGTACGTGTATGGACGAAAAGAATAAAAAAAGTATTAAAACCGTAGACGAATTCGGAAGAATTCTTATACCCAAGAGCATACGCAAGCAGTTTGGGATAAATCCCGGCGACAACCTTGTTTACGAAGTGGATGCGGACAGAATTATTCTTCGCCGTCCCACGGAAAAATGTATCTTTTGCCAAAGTGAAACAGAGGTTGAGACCACGATGGGCCGACCTGTTTGCAAAAAGTGCATGGAAAAACTGAAAAACCAATAAATCTTTACAGACCGCTATCGGCGGTCTGTTTTTATTGTCTCGCCAAGACTCCCTTTAGCTTTATAACCTGCCTAAATAATGTCCGCCGCGGATAGGGCCTTTGGAGGCAACCAGGGCGTACCAAATATTCTCTCTGAAAAATCTTTCGGGCTGTTCGGGATAAGCTTCACCGGAAAGTCTGCATTTTGCGGCGGAAATATCGCCATCGTTAAACATAACGCAATCGGTTATTATTCCCTTTTTCATACCGTCGGATATGCGCTTAAATGCAGGTCTTGCACGGCGGTCGGGATTTCTCCCTCTGGAAGAAACAGCAAACAAGAAAAGTGCGTTACCCTTTTGTGCGCCGCTGTAAGTAAAAGTACCGTCACAGCGGATATCAAAGAAGGCGGAAAGCATTCCCAAAGCCACGCCCACATCGTCTCCGCAAGACTCCAATTTACCCTCAAACGCCGCCTTGGCACCCATCAAATACCCTTGATCAAAAGAGTATGTTCCGGGAATTCTTGCGCAGTTTTCCTGTTGTTCCGAAACTGTAACCTCTTCAGGCTCCTCATCACCGCGGCAAATATAATAGCCTTCCCGCAGTACCGCGCCCACAACAGTTACGGCTATACGTTCAAAAGCAAGATAGGTTAAAAGCTTTTTGTCTTTTCTGGGGTTTATAACGTAATATTCTCTGTCGAAATCTTCATCAAGCGCTTCCCCCTTAAGGGCAAAACCGGAAACGAGAGAGCACAAACCGTACAGTCCGCTGCCCTTTCTGACCTTAAGCATTGCCTGCGCCTTTTTTTTGTTGGGAAAAGCAGAAAGAATAACTATCATATCGCCGGGGCAGGAAGCAAAGCTTTTTCCGAAACGGCATACAGAATAGCAATTCAATATTTCCTCCACCGTAAAAGGAGATTCTTCGTCACGGCGGAGCTCGAAAAACAATTTCAGCTTTTTATATACCCGTTCATCCTGAATGGTTGCGGATGTGTATTTGATCTGCTCTTTATTCGGAACTGCTATCATATTGCTTCTCCTTTCAGAATTCCGTTCTTTTGGGAAATTATGTTAACCAAGACGTAATCCCCTGCTTTAAAATCACCTTCAAAGGAACATTCTATAAAATCCTCTGTATGTCCTGTGCAGACTCCGCACACGTTTTTTTCTGTGAGTATTATCTGCTTTGTTCCTATACGAAAAGCCAAAAGCTGTTCTCTCACCTTGTTGGTAGCGGAAATCAATTTATCGTTACGCATTGCACGTATTTTTTTATCAACCTGACCGGACATTACCGCCGCTTCCGTTCCGGGACGCTCCGAATAAGGGAAGGAATGAACGTGCATAAAACGGTTGTTTACGCAAAACTGCAGAGTTTCCTCCGCTTCCCCATCGGTTTCCGTGGGAAAACCCGTGATAATATCGGCAGAAAGCATTGCTTGGGGAAGTACTTCCCGTATAAGGTCTATTCTCTGCTGAAGCTGTTCTTTGTTGTATTTTCTGCGCATAAGATTGAGTATGCGGGTACAGCCCGATTGAACGGACAAATGCAAATGGTTGCAAAATACCCGACTGTCCCTCATGGCTTCCAGAAGCGGTCTGTCTATACACGTGGGAGTAAGGGAGCCCAATCGCAGACGCTTTATCCCCTCTATTTCGGACACCTGCTTTATAACCTCGCCCAAGGGTGCTTTATCGTATGCGGACACCTCTATACCCGTAAGTCCTATTTCCGAATATCCTGCGTCGGCAAGATTGCGGCATTCTTGCATTATGTCTACCAATTCTCTTGATCTGGCGTTGCCTCTTGCGGTGGGAATAATGCAGTATGTGCATTTATTGGGGCATCCGTCCTGAATCTTTACGTATGCACGGCAGGAGGAAAAGAGATCCGTTTTTCCCTCCAGACAAAAGTTTTCGTATCCGCACCCCTCAAAAGAGAAAGACGGTGTTTGGGTGTTCATAACCACTGCTTTTTTATTTACATTACCGCCCACACGGATAACGCCGGGGATAGCCGAAATCTTATCCGGACAAAGCTGGGAATAACAGCCTACCGCCACGGTATCTCCCCGTTTTGCGGCACGGCGGATCATCTGCCCCGATTTACGGGCGCTTTCCGCTGTAACGGCGCAGGTGTTTATAACGTAAAGATCGCAATCCTCGTCAAAACCGCACACCTGCCAGCCTTGTTTTATATATTCTTCTGCAAATCCGTTGGTTTCGTATTGGTTAACACGGCAACCAAGGGTATAAAAAGCTACTTTTTTCATATTTCTTCCAATGCTTTGCGGAATTCCGCTTCTGTACACACAAGATTTATGGCTTCAAGAAATGCTTTTGGTGTCATATTTTCGGGGAGCTCCAAAGCTTGCGCCAATGCATTTCGTTTGGCGGAGCTGCTCTCTCCACCCAAAAGCCCGCACCCGAAAAGATCTGCTTTTGTAAGGGATGCTTTTTTTGTTATCTCGCCCTCAAAAGGCTTGAGCAGACGGTATATTACGTCCGTGTCCAGCCCTTCAACACCTAAAACGCCTTCTTTTGAAGGTGTTTTTTTGCGTTTTTCTTTGCCCTCTATTTTAGGGGCATATACGTTTATTATTTTTTCTGCGGGAAGATAGCCTTTAAGCTTTGCCCGTATAAAGCCTCCTGCGGAATCGCTGTCCGTAAGCAAAATAATATTTCCGTTTCCGCACAGACGGCGGAGAAGAGTTTGTTTTTCTTTGCTGTTGAACACGGAAAAGCCGTCAAGCTGTATTACGGTTCCCTCCGCAACGGAGAGGACACGCTGTTTATCATATCTGCCCTCTACCACTACGGGGCAGGAAAGCTTAATTTTTTCCTGCATTTACTGCTCCTATTTTATAAATTGCCGTTTCCAGCACGGTGTACGGGTCGCCCCTGAAGTTTTTAAGATGCTTATCCGCCGCGGCGCAAACGCTTACCGCATTTGCAAGGAAATTTCTGCCTCTTCTGGACCCGACGGATGCGTATTTTTTTATTATGAAATCATAACTCTTCAGATCGGACGCAATAGCGGAATAGCTTTTTCCGCAGTTAAGTCCTTCCAAGGTTAAAAGCATATCCGAAAAAGTCTTTGCCAAAGCGCCGAGTATCATTATAGGGTCTGCGGAGGAAAAACGGAGAGAAGCAAATATTTTGCCTGCTTTGGTCATATCTCCGTCAATAACAGCGCGGGAAAGATCATATACCTTGTAGCTTTCGTTGGCACAGCACACCTTTTCCACATCCTGCACGGTGGCGGGACGGGAGCCGCAATAAGAGCACAGCTTCTTTATCTCCCCTGCCAGAAGATACATATCGTTACCGCATATTGTAACCATATTCTCCAGCACGTTTTTATCAACAGGAGTGCCAAGGGCTGTAAAATGTCTGTTCATCCACGCAAGCAGCTTGTTGCCGGATTCCGATTCGAATTTTACAACATTACCGTAATCCTTCATTGCGGCAACGAAAGGTGTCGGTTCTCTTTTTTCGATCGCCTTTTCCTCGTCCTCTCCCGAGCGGACGGTAAAAAGAAGTATAAAATATTCGGGAAGTTCGGAAATAATATCCGCAAGAGATGAAGACACCGCAGCAGTAAGAGAAGCTACGGAAAACGCCTGAATCTCTATCATTTTATAGTCTGCCATAAGAGGAAGCATATACGCCTCCTCGGCTATTTTCTCCACATCCAGCTTGTCCGCCTCATATACCGAATAATTGAATTCGGGAACAGGGCCATCAAGTACGACTTTGCGAAGCTGTGAAACGTAATGGTCCTTCATATACGCTTCGTCGCCGTAAAAAAGATAGGCCCCCGCATATTCGTTTTTCTTTAATTTTGCTTTGAGTCCGTCTATATCCATACGCTTCACTTCCTTCCGTCAAGATAATATATGCCGTTTTTGCCGTAAGGCAAAAAGGTATCGTAACCGTATTCAACCAAATTCACATCCCCTGCGGTAACGTATGCTTTCCCTGCGGGAACGGTAATATTTTCTTCAAAAACCTCTGTTTTTACACCCCAGCGGTCTGCAAGCTGTATAACACGCTTATATATTTCGGGGTCCCTGTTTTTTTCATTTATATAAATTTTATCTATCCTTACAGCGGAAAGCATATTACAAAGATTTCCCATACCGTAAGAATCGCATTCGAGCATTATGTAAACATCAATCTTGGTGTTTCCCGTTTCAAACACATCATCGGTAACAATGTACGCACCGCCAAGATCGGCAAACACACATTCCCCGCCGGAAGAAGAAGTAAACTGATAACATCCCTTGCCGAAACAGCTGCTTGCGGTAAGACGGGTATTGTCCACATAAGCGTTTACGCCCACGGAAGTACCGATACACAAGGCAAGACAGGCGGCACATATTGAAAAGGCAGGTAAACGGTGTTTTAATTTAACGGAGCCGATAATTATTACAGAAACTGCCGCAATTACCAAAGCTATTTTCATACCCGTTATTTTTGTGGAAACAGCGGCGAATTCAAAGGATGCGAAAAACACCGCTATATTGTTTAACAAGCGGAAGCAAAGACCCGCAAGGTAGGAAACGGGCGGGATTACAAAGCTTAAATAGCCCAAAACCGTGCCCATACTGGATACGGGTATGGCAAACAGGTTTGTTACGGGAGAGATTACGGAAAACGCACCGAAGGAATAACACACCACGGGAAAGGAAAACAGCGCCGCCACCCCTGAAATAAGCAGGGAGGAAAGCTGTTTTACGGTAAAGCGGAAGGTTCGCTTTTTTATTTTGGTTAT
>JAGCNA010000223.1 GCA_017646185.1 Clostridia bacterium | reverse complement strand
GGTATATGCTGTTTTCGGGGCATATCCAGTCCTTGCTCACCCCGCCGTCCTCGGCAAAATAATCTATTGCGGGAACGATAACGGAGTTTTCGCTTTCTTCGGGCGAGGATGTGTCAACATCCCTGTTCCCAACATCGGGTTTATTTACAGGGCTATTTGATTGGCAGGAGCAAAAGGACAACGCAAACGCAAAAAGCAATACCAAAATAATCGTTTTTTTCATATAAACACTCCTTTTTATAAACTATTCGGCTCACTCGTGCCTTCATTATATATACCGTCAAAAAAAGCGTTTGGTTTCAAAAAAAGGGGGATTTTTTATAAAAATCTTACTATATCCATATTACCATATTATTCCTACATTTTCAATTATGCAAAACTACCGAATATACCGCTCCTTTTTTATACAGGGAAACAAATGGCATTTTTATTTGTGTAAAAATTTGACAAATGGGCGTTTACGTGGTATACTGTATTCAAAAGAACAAATGTTCGGAAAGGAAAAGTATGAGAACAGTAAACATTAAAGCGTTTAAAGACAGACTTGAATCGGAAGAATGGGCGGCTGTGTGCAGCGGCAGCGGGGAAGAGATATGCCTTGTGTTCCTGCTGGAGGAGGATCTGCAAAAGGATTACACCTACTACCTGCGGTTTCATACTTCGTGGCAGGCGAAACGGGGAGGAATGTCGGTTACGGCGGCACTTGAATGTAAAAACGGGATAATTCTTTACCGTCTGCCCGAAACACTTGCGGATACGCAGCATCTGGGAATACAGCTTTTGGCGGTGAAGGGGGATAAAAGGGTGTATTCGCCCGTTTTAAAGAACGGACTGCGGTTTTTGAACTATTGCCCCTGCAGGGACAGCTGCCGAGGAAAAGGACTTTTGAATTTTTACGATATAAATGATTATGCGGCGAGGAAAAGGGAACTACCGTTTTGCGTGTAAGCGAACAGACGGCTGGGACACGTTCATTTGGCGCATATAACTATGAACTATGAACTATAAACGATGAACGATGAACTATGGTAGTTTTTGCGTTACGCAAAAACATTTAAATGAAATTCGCATTAAGCGAATTTCTTCCGAAGTTCCTAGTTCATAGTTCCCAGTTCATAGTTAAAAACAACCGCGCTTTTCAGCGACAGAAAGGATTTTTTTATGGTAATGAACAACGAAACATTTTGCGACACTCTGTGGGATATAGCAGAGGAATACAACACCGTATATATGAAGGGCGTTTTCGGCGCTCCCGTAACAGAAGGGCTTATTACCGCCAAGGCAAAGCAATACCCCAAATGGTACACGGGGGAAAAACAAAAGTTTTTAAGAACCCTTGTGGGCAAAAATTACTTCGGGTTCGATTGCGTGTGTCTGGTAAAGGGCATTGTCTGGGGCTGGGAAGGCAGGTCGGATAAGGTCTACGGCGGTGCCGTTTACCGTTCCAACGGTTTGGATGACCTTACCGTGGAGGGAATGCAAAGCATCTGCAAGGCTTCAAAGGATTTTACCACCCTGCAAAAAGGCGAAATACTCTTTATGCCGGGCCACGTGGGAGTTTATCTTGGGGGCGGTCTGGCTTGCGAATGTACGCCTATCTGGGAAAACGGCGTGCAGATAACCGG
>JAGCNA010000222.1 GCA_017646185.1 Clostridia bacterium | reverse complement strand
TTAGGCGCACCCGAAGGATTTAAGATAACCGTTAAAAACGTGCGCATTTCCGCAGGCGCAGGATTTATAGTAGTCCTCACCGGCGATATTATGACAATGCCCGGACTTCCCAAGATCCCCGCCGCAGAAAAAATCGACGTGAACGAAAACGGCAAAATCACCGGACTGTTTTAAAATCACCCCAAGAAAACTGCGTTTTCTCAGGGACCCCGAAAAATCACCCCAAGAAACAACAAAAAAAGAAAACTCCCGAATATATCGGGAGTTTTTTGTATGATGTGAAGAATTATTTATCAAGTGCGATGCCGAGGTTTGCAAGCTTAGTTCCGAGGAAGTCTACAGCCATCTTGATATCTGCTGCGGGATCTTCTCCGCACTCACGCTCGATGGTGAGATAGCCGGTATAGCCGATCTTGTTAAGAGCTGCGAGATAGTTATCCCAATCAACGCCGCCCTGTCCGAGAGGAACCTCCAGCCAGCCGTGCTTGGTAGTATCGGTTACGATACCATCCTTTGCGTGGGTGTGAACGATATAATCCTTAAGTACGTCTACAGCCGCAACGGGATCGTCTTTAGCAACCATTACAAGGTTTGCAGGGTCGAGGTTTACACGCATACCCTTTGCTCCGAGAGAATCAAGGAAAGCCTTGAGCACGGGAGCCTTTTCGGTGCCGGTTTCAGCGGCGAAAACAGAACCGATGCTGTCTGCATATTCTGCAAGCTCACGAGCGTTCTTGCGGATAAGCTCCATACGGGCATCCTCTTCCAGATAAAGGTGGCCGATATGGGTGGTAACGATGTTACAGCCAAGTTCCTTTGCGGAATAAAGCACCTTCTTGGATTTTTCAACTATCTCGGGATGGTCAAGATCAAGACCGAAATCGCCGCAGATAGCGGAAAATACGATGCCGTTAGAGGACATGATGTCCTTAACTTCGGCGATCTTTGCAGGAGTCATATTCTCTGCAGAAAATTCACCGAAGGTGAGATATTTCTGGATACCGCTTGCACCGAGAGAAGCTGCTCTCTTTACGGCTGCGGGGAAATCCAGAAGAAGGGAATCGGAAATAATACCTATTTTCATTTATTTTTCCTCCAAGAAGAGTTTTTTGTTTATATTTATTTGTTACATACTCTTGTGAAGATATAATAACATATTTTTTCGCAAATGTGAATACCGTTTTTAATTTTTATCTTGCCTTTTTAAGATTAAAGCATTATAATAAAAGTAATAAAACAAAGGGAGTTGTTTATAATGTTACTTAACCAATTGCTTAACGGAATTGAATACACTTTTAAGGGCAATTTAAACGTGGAGATTGAGGATATTGTTTACGATTCCCGTATAGCTCGGGAGAACACCGTATTTATTTGTATCGTTGGCTTCCAGCTTGACGGGCATAATTACGCAGCGGACGCTTATGCCAAGGGCGTACGTGTATTCGTGGCGCAGAGAGATATCGACCTGCCCGACGATGCTACGGTGATCATTACGGCAGACAACAGAAAAACCCTTGCCCTTATGTCTGCAAACCTGTTTGGTCATCCCGCCAAGGAGCTGTTCACGGTAGGTATTACCGGCACAAAGGGAAAGACCAGCATTAGCTATATGCTTAAATCCGTGCTTGAAAAAGCGGGAGAAAAGGTTGGTATTATCGGCACAACGGGAATTATTTACGGTGACAAGGTGATAAAAACCAATAACTCCACCCCCGAAAGCTATATTATACACAAATACTACCGTGAAATGCTGAACGCAGGCTGCACCGCCGCTATTATTGAGGCAACGTCCCAAGGCTTTATGCTGGACAGAACCTACGGTATAGAGTTTGATCTGGGCTTGTTTGCAAACCTTTCCCCCGACCATATCGGCGCAAACGAACACACGGATTTTGAAGATTATCTTAACTGCAAAAAGATGATATTTAACCAATCCAAAAAAGTTTTCGTTAACCGCGACAGCGAATATTACGAAAGAATAGTTAAAGATATACCCAGAGAAAAATACAGAAGATTCGGTTTCTTCGGTGATGCGGGCATTATGGCGGAAAACCTTACCTTTGTTTCCGGCGACCACAGACTTATTACCGAATTCGATTGCCGCGACAGCGAGGGATTGCATCACTTCCGCATTTCCCAGCCCGGTGAATTTTCCGTATACAACGCATTGGCGGTTATTGCCTGCGCAAGGGAAAGAGGAGTTTCTTACGAGGTTATCGAAGAAGGTCTTAAAAACACCTATATCCGCGGCAGAATGGAGATTATCCCCGGCACTACCGATTACACGGTTATGATAGATTTTGCCCACAACGAATTTTCTGTGCAAAATCTGTTTGAGACCATACACAAATACTCACCCAAGCGTATTGTTGCGGTGTTCGGATGCGGCGGCAACAGAAGTAAACTGCGCCGTTATTCCATGGGCGAAGTGATCGGCAAAAACGCAGACCTTTCCATTATAACCGAGGATAACAACAGATACGAAAAAATAGAGGATATCGTTTCCGATATCCTGATAGGTATGAAAAAAGCAGACGGCAAATATATCGTCATCAACAAGCGTAAGGACGCTATCGAATACGCCCTTGAAAACGCACAGAAGGGCGACGTTATTATGCTGATCGGCAAGGGACACGAGGATTATATAGAAGAAAACGGTACCCGCACCTACTTCAGCGAAAAAGAAGTGGTTGAAAATTATTTAAGCCGCGCTTCCAGATAATTAATGGTAAAACCTTTTTCCGAAAACTTTTCTTCGTATTCGGTCTGTATATTGTTTGCGGACAAAACCGCATCGTTATGCAGATCGTAGCACACGTTGGAAAGAGTGTAACCGCACTCTACAAAGGTTTCCAGCGAATATTCAAAAAGTCCTATATTATCGGTTTTAAAATATATTACGGCGTCGGGAGCCAGCAAGCCCTTGTACATTTCCAAAAACAGGGGGCTGGTTAACCGGCGCTTTGCATTTCTCTTTTTGGGCCAAGGGTCGGAAAAATTAAGATATATCGTGTCTACCGAATGAGGGGGCAAAAGATTGCACAGCTCCTTTGCTTCCCCGTTGTGAAAGCGGACGTTGGTAAGGGATGCGGCAAATGCTTTTTCCATTGCCATCATATTAACGTCGGTAACACGCTCAAAGGCGATAAAATTTTGTTCGGGAAACTGCATAGCTTTTCCGCAGATAAACCTGCCTTTTCCGCAGCCTATCTCTATGGATATATTTGTTTCTTCCCCGAAAGATGCGGGA
>JAGCNA010000221.1 GCA_017646185.1 Clostridia bacterium | reverse complement strand
TTCCCGTGGAAAGATCGCGGACACGAATAGCCGCGGCGCGGAAATCGCCGTAGCCGAAGGTCGGGAACTCGGAGAGAGCTACGTCGGGGAGATATTTCACCCCATATTCGGGATAAAACGGCGAGAAGGAATAGACCTTGGACTTATAGGAAAGATCGATTCCTCTCTTCTGCTTGCCGTAATAAAGATGAACGGGAAATTTACCGTAAAGGATGCCGAAAGCATAAACCGTGTTCTTGGTTCGTATAACGACCTGCTTCGTGATCGGCGAATCCTTGGGACAAGTTATTTTAATGGACATGGCAAAAGCTCCTTTGTAGTGTATGTTATTTGTAATGCGACCATATGAAATTGCACAGGTATTCGACAATATATTCGTAATCTCTAACAACATCATTATATCACACTTAGCCTTGTATGTCAATTATTTCCGAATGTACATTTCAGCATTTATTAAGCTTTTCTTAAGATTTGCCTACAGGACTCGATACCTATTGACACAATCTTCCGTTTTGTGCTATAATACCCTTGAAATAACAAAAAGAGGTTGCCGCTATGACGCTTTGGACACCTACACATATACGCACTTTGTTGCCCAGCATAATTGTAATGCTCGCGATCACCGTCGCGATGAGACTGACGTTGGGCAAGAAAAGCATAAAGATCAGAAGGATCCCGTTTCAAATACTTGCGTGCTTGATCGTGGTATTGGAGATCGGCAAACAGGCGCTATCCCTGAAGCAGGGCTACGACTTGTACCATCTGCCCTTCCACTTTTGCTCTATGCTGATCTTCCTGCCCTTCATTATGGCATTTTACCGCGGCAAATATGAGAAGACTGTGAGCTGCATTACCACAGCTGTGGCATCCGCCACCTTCCTTTTGACCGCGATCTATCCCGATCTTATCTATTCCGCGCAGGCGGTACAGGAATTTACCACCAACTTCTTCAGCTTCCACACGGTTGCTTTCCACAACGTAGTAATGCTACTGTTTCTGCTGATCCCCGCGCTGAATCTTCACGAGCCCGCCCCAAAGGGTGAAACCAAAAAGGTTCAGCTGTTCATTTTATGTTATTGCGTGGTTGCCGCATCAATGGCACATTTGCTGAAAACCAATTTCAACAACTTCTACTCCTGCAATATCGCGCCGTTGGAGGCTGTACGGCAGAGCGTAGCAGCGTCTTTAGGCGAGGTTGCGGCTGCGATCTTCTACGTGCTGATCGTAACCGTACTGGATATTCTGTTCGTGAGCGGTGCCTATTGGTTCTATCGCTTGCTTCGTCATCTGCTTGCTAAAAAATCGAAAGCTGAATAATCAAAATGGCTGCTTCAAACGCTGAAGCAGCCATTTTTGTTATTTGAGTGTTTTTGAAGAGCTTCGGAATGTGTGTGGCCAATTTAGATTCATAGCTTTTTTCGCAAGGGCAGAATGACCCTTTGGTGATGATGGGGGCACTTGACCGCTATCTTCCGGGGCGCAACGCCAAGCTTGTAACGAAGCCTATGTAATACGTAATGAAATTAAGACTTTATCCAATAGACTTTCGCATGGACATAAATCCTATTAAGACTGTCCAAACATAAGCACATGTTTTAGGCATCATCAAGAATCCAATTGCAGGCACCAAATCTGCCCATAATACAACCGGGATATAGAATGCAAAGCTTAAAACAATTGTT
>JAGCNA010000024.1 GCA_017646185.1 Clostridia bacterium | reverse complement strand
TCCTTTTTAAGGATTTGGAGGGCAACGTGCTTGGTTCGATTTCCCGTTTTGCCGCCCATCCCGACGTAGCCGTGCTGTTTGAGCTTCGTCCCGTAGAGGGCAAGGCGCAGATGTACCGTTATGATTTTGATTGGCCCGGATACCTTTCTCAAAAGCTGGAGGAAGAGTTCGGCGGAACGTCCATATATATGAACGGCCCCTGCGCAGACCTCACTACCAAAAAAGGCTATGACGGAATCGACGATTTTATTTCCAGCGACGCAGAGTGCAAGAGGATCGGACTTTCCATTGCGGAAAAGATCAAAGAAGAATTTATCGCAAATAAACGTCCTCTTAAAAACGCAGATCTTCTCCGTACGGAAACCTTTAAAGTTACCGTTCCTATGCGTGATGATATGCCGTTCACCGTAGAGGAAGCGAGAAACGGTCAGGGGGAGAATATAGAAAAAGCAAAGCTTGCTTTCGATACTTATAAAACCGACCCTTCAAAAACTCCCGCTCAGGTAAAGCGTGCCGTGGACGAATATTACAAGGCTATGTACAACGGACCCATGGTTTACGATATCTGCGGTTTTGACGACGAAACGCTTGCAAAAAGGGAAGTGGATATAGATATTCCCTGCGTACGGTTTGGCGAATATCTTTTTGTGGGCGTGCCGGGCGAAAGCCTTGTGGAGCTTACAACCTGGTTAAGAGCTACCTTTACCGGCTCAAAGACAATTCCCCTTGATCAATGCGACGGATATTACAGCTAC
Source organism: Clostridia bacterium (assembly GCA_017646185.1). Taxonomy (GTDB): domain Bacteria; phylum Bacillota; class Clostridia; order Oscillospirales; family CAG-382; genus SFLA01. The sequence goes on along the minus strand of JAGCNA010000024.1, from coordinate 1,231 downwards.
GTCGCCACACCCCGCTCGCTTACTCTCGGCGGATATACGTACTGGTGTAGCTGGACCACGCGGGACACCATACCCGAACTGCAAAAACAGCTTTTCCCCAAGGTTAAGGAATTTTTAAAGGATTAAAGGAGTAATACTTATGAACACACAAAAGATAATGAAAATTTTTGAAGATACTGCGTATGTCCGTATGGGCGGAAGCGAAGCGGAGCTTAAATGTGCCGAGTACATAAAAGGTCTTTGCGCCGAAATGGGACTTAAAGCAGAGATAGAAGATTTTGAAGTTTCTATGGCGACTATCAAAACCGCAAAGCTGTATGCCGATGGGGAAGAAATTACCTGCAAAGGCTATATGCTGTGCGGAAGCGGTGAGGTTGAAGCTCCCCTTTACTATCTTACCAATACGGATAAATACTCCCTTTCTCTTTGCAAGGGCAAAATAGTTCTTGTTGACGGATATATGGGCTACTGGATGTACCGCGATATTTTCGAAGCAGGCGCTGTGGGATTTATTACCTACGATGGCAACGCGAATTATGTCGATAAGGATATAGACCAAAGAGAATTGCGCCCCCACGTAAGCAAGGGAGATAAGATTTTGGGCGTAAATATCAACGCCAAGGACGCTATCCGCATTATAAACGGCAACGTAAAGCAGGCGAAGATAGTGGTTGAGCAGGATGAATACAAAGGCGTTTCCCGCAACGTGGTGCTTGATATGCCCGGTGCGATCGACGAATACATAGTCTTCACCGCCCATTACGATTCCACCTCTCTGTCCCAAGGCGCATACGATAATATGTCGGGCAGTATCGGAATTTTAGGTATGGCAGAGCATTTTTCAAAGAATCTTCACAGATACGGTCTGCGCTTTGTATGGTGCGGAAGCGAGGAGAGAGGGCTTCTCGGTTCAAAGGCGTACGTTTCCGCACACGAATCCGAGCTTGATAAGGTAGTCCTTAACATAAATCTGGATATGATCGGATGTATTATGGGTAAATTCATCGCCTGCTGTACCGCCGAGGAAGCGCTGGTACATTATATAAATTACTACGCATCCGAATACGGCTTCGGCATTGCCACCCGTCAGGACGTATATTCCAGCGATTCCTCATAGTGCTGTCGGACGAATATACCAAGAACCGCAAGGACGGTGTGGTAGGACTCAACGACAAGGTGCTGAAATTGATGGTAGACCTCGAGGTCTTCTCCTATGAGAACGACATGTATC
>JAGCNA010000220.1 GCA_017646185.1 Clostridia bacterium | reverse complement strand
ATCTTTTCCAGACGCTCCGCCCACTTTTTATCCCCCGTGCAGGCATAGAGATGCTCATAGGAATACATAAGTTCCACTACCGAGCAAAGCTCCGCACCCTGAATGGGGCTTACGCCGGAAAGACATTCGTCCCCCGTAAACACGCCTGCGGGCATACCGTTATATTTTTCCAGAATATCGTAGTATTTTTGTGCTTTATCCGTGTACTGCTCTCCCAAAAGGGCGCAAGATACCGCTTCGGATTTAAGCATCATTGCAAGGTTAACTATATGGGTATCAAACCGCCACCAGTTCATGGGGCGTTCCCAAAGATGGGTTACGGTATCGTAATCCATTCCCTGCTCTTTGAGTATGCGGGCAAGGTCAATAAGCCATTCTTCGCCGTGGCGGGAATACAAAAAGTCGATAGCGATAAATCCTTCGTACCAACGGTATTTTCCCCACTCAAACAGCTTTACCGTGCCGTTTTTGAGCAGTTCGTGGTAGTTTTTAAGCATACGGTAAAGAGCGTCCCACGCATTTTTGTCACCGGAGCATTGATAATATACGGTGAGCACCTTGGAAAGGAGCAACACCGCCCAGGTATCGTAAGACGGGCGTTTTTCCGTTTCACAGGGGCACAGCCATCCGTCGGGCTGTTGGAAGGAGAGTATGGCGTTTATGTATTTTTGGGCTACGGAAATAAGCTCTGCATCCTCAAGAAGATAGGCAAGGGGAATAAATCCGTCCAGCCAATAAGGTACTCGCTCCCATCCCTCCGCCGTACCGCCTATCCACTTGCTGTCCCGTACGTCGGGCCAGACCTTGTGTAAGGAACCGCAAAGTGATTCCGCTTGCAATTCAAGCTGGCGCTTTGTCCAGCCCAAAGGCTTTATTTCTTTTGAAGTATAAAAAGACCACTTTTTCATAAAAGCACCTCTTAACACGAAATATATTACATAAAAAACCAATTAACTTAATACAATTTTCACTGCAGTTCTACGCCGCCTTTTAAAGCCATATACAAAATAAGCCCTACAAACCCAATAAAAAACAGATCCAAAAAGATAGAATCGTAAATTCTTCTTCTATGTAGGTCTAAGTCGGGGTTCTCTCTGCATAAAACTATAGGCGTTTTATGATTTTTAATGTTTTCCTGAATACGGTAAAACATATACATAACAGCAAAAGCCGCGTAAGATATAACCAAAAGCGGATTGTTGACAGCCGCAAAGGACGGGAAAAACAAGCAAAGCACAGATATCAAAACCGCTCCCGAAAAAGCTAAAGTGAAAATAAGATTAAGAAAAAACAGCCAGCCGATACCGACCTCTTTTTGAATTGAAAGATACCAAAGAAAATTGAAAACGCCTTTTTTAAGCTTCTTTTGCTGTGACATATTCAAATCTTTTTTGCGTTTAAGCCATTCTGCCACGCTCATTCTGAAATTCAGATAAAAGAACCCCAAAAAGAGAAACAACGTTGCGGAAATCACAAGATACATTACCGCCGACTCGTTGATGATGTTTTTGCCCGCGATGGGAAACATAAATAATATACT
>JAGCNA010000219.1 GCA_017646185.1 Clostridia bacterium | reverse complement strand
TGGATATTTTTCATCTTTTTGAATATTTTTTCAACAAAAATACATCATTTCCCTATTCTGCGGGCTTGCACACGTCCACCCATTCTATATATCGGGATGCTTTTTCCAGCTCTCCCAAGGTTAATTTTACCGCGCTGGCGGCGTTTCCGCAGGCGGGATAAACCGTTTCAAACCGTTTTAAGGATACGTCCAGATACACCGCTACCCCATCGTTTATGCCAAAGGGGCAAACTCCCCCTACCCCGTGGCCGATAAGAGGCTCTACGGATTCGAAGGGAAGCATTTTCGCTTTGGTATGAAAAAACGCTTTGAACTTGCCGTTATCTATCTTGCCGTCTCCTGCGGCGACAACCAGACCCGGCTTTTCATCTATCAAAAAAGAAAGCGATTTTGCAATCTCCGCTTCTTTACAGCCGATGGCCTGCGCCGCTTCCGCCACGGTAGCGGAGGAAACGTCAAACAGCATTATTTTATCCTCAAGCCCAAACTCTTTAAGATGGGAGGTCGCCTTTTCAACAGACATTTTTCACTTCCTCCGAAACCTATATTTCTATATTTATCTCGTACTTATCGTCTATAAGTATATAATTTGCACCGTGTTTTTGTGCAAGCAAAAGCAGCTTTGCGTTGTCTGCCAAGGTGCCTTCAAGGGTGCACCAGCTGTCGTCCAAGCGGTCTTCGATAACGCTTGCGTATTTCTTTATATCGTCAAAGTGGTTTTTAATGTAAGACTCGCTGAAAATAATACAAAAATGCTTTATGTTTTCCAGATATTCGGGAGCGAAATCCTTTTCATATCCAAAGGGAATATAACATCCCTCGACAATAAGATTTTGCTTGTTTTCCACAGCGGTTTTGATCATTTCTCTTACAATGGGCCACAGATATTCGGTAAGCTCATCATCATCGCTCATAGGGGTAAGTGTGGTCTGCCCGCTTCGGATTAAACCCATTTTAAGATGGTCTATGGAAAGATAAGGGTATTTGTATTTTTCCAAAAGTCTTTGCGCAAGGGCAGTCTTGCCCGCGTGGGAGGCTCCGGAGATAAGGATTATCATATCAACACTTCCTTTCGTAAAAGGGATTATAACACAGCGTAACAAAAAATTCAAGCACCCGAAATCACCCCAAGAAGCCTGACGGCTTCTCGGAGACCCCGAAAAAACCACCCCAAGAAGCCTTGCGACTTCTTGGGGACCCCGGAAAAAGTGCTTGAATTTTGTTTTTAAGGTTTTTTAATTTCGCTTCCGCCCCATTCAACCACGGTAAAGCCTTGGCGGGTAAAGGGAGTAAAGCTTTGGGGCGCGATATCCACATACACGTCGGAAGCGTAATATGTCATAAACACGCGGAGCAGGCTATCGGGCGCAGGGGAAATATCCAAAACCGCGCCCTCCGTATAAGCGTCGGTCTGGAAAGAGATCACGTTATAGGGGTTATTCTGCATACGGGGCAGCCAATATACGATAAATTCGTTGGCTTCGCGGGGGGTGAGCCCTTGGGCTGCAAGCGCCCATTCAAGGAAAGCCGCAGTATCCTCGCCGCGGACACAAAAGCCTTTGGAAAGATCCCAGTCGCCGTATTGGACACCTTCCCAATACAGAGCGTAGTATTCTTTACCGTCGGGGAAAATAAGGGTTCCATCGGGATATGCAGTAAAATTCTGCCAGCCGTCGGTGCCGTGTTCGGGATATGTACAGGTTAAAGCGCCGTTTAAAGTAAGCTTAACGGAGCAAACCGTGGG
>JAGCNA010000218.1 GCA_017646185.1 Clostridia bacterium | reverse complement strand
TGTACGCTATTGCAAAGGATGCGGACAGAAAGGCACAGCACGGTATTACCCCCGCTCTCAAAAATCTTGCCGTACTTGATGAAGTTAACAGCACCGAAGATTTCAGCCGTCTTTACAAGACGCTTTCCTTAAAGGGTATTCCCACCCCTATCAATATCGGCGTTGAAACTGATATGAAAAACACAAAACGCCACCTTGTATACATTCAGGGCGCAAGCGTAATTTTGCCCGATGCATCCTACTACAAGCCCGAAATGGCGGCTCAAAAGGCTCAGATCATCGGTATATGGACAAACGTTGCAAAGGCGGTTATGGCGCAGACAGACCTTGCTCCCGAACAGCAGGAGCAGTACGTTAACGATGCGCTCCTCTTTGACGAAATTATCGGTTCTCTTGCAAAAACCAGCGAAGAATGGTCCAGATACGTTGAAATGTACAACCCTATGGATACGGACAAGGTTTCCGAAATGCTTTCTACCCTTGATTTCGGCGTGATCCTTACCGATCTTTTCGGTCACGTTCCCGCAACTGTAGTTGTTACCGAGCCCAGATACTTTGGCGGATTCGCAACCCTGTTCAACGAGGAAAACCTTGAAAAATACAAGCACTGGGCATACGTAACCGGTCTTATGAGAGCCTGCAACTTCCTTTCCGAAGAGCTTCGTGAATTGGGCGGTGCATACAGCCGTGCGCTTATGGGCGTTGCAAAGATGCAGAATATAGAAAAGTTTGCATACAACCTTGCTTCCGGTATGTATTCCGAGCCCGTGGGAATTTACTACGGTGTAAAATACTTCGGCGAAGAGGCAAAGAAGGATATTACCGAAATAGTTCTTCAGATTATCGACACCTACAAGACCCGTATCAAGACAAACGAAATCCTGGGTGAAGAGACCAGAGAAAAAGCTATTCTCAAGCTTTCCACAATGGGCGTTAAGATGGGTTATCCCGACAAGGTAAGAGCTGTATACGATAAGCTTGTATTCAACCCCGAGGATTCCCTTTTTGATATTATGCTTACCCTCAAGGCTATTCGTGAAGAGGATTCTTTGAGCAAGCTTGACAAGCCCACCGAGCCCGAAAACTGGGCAATGCCCGGCCACATGGTTAACGCTTGCTACGATCCTTTTGTAAACGATATCACCTTCCCTGCGGCAATTCTGCAGGCTCCCTTCTACTCCCTGAAGCAGACCAGAAGCGAAAATCTGGGCGGTATCGGCGGAGTTATCGGCCACGAAATATCCCACGCATTCGACTCCAACGGTGCAAAGTGCGATGAAAACGGTAATATAAACGACTGGTGGACAGAGGACGACTTTAAGAGATTCGAAGCAAAGGTACAGCAGATGATCGAACAGTTTGACGGTATCGAGCTTCCTCAGGGTAAGGTAAACGGTGCGTTTATCGTAAGCGAAAATATGGCAGACAACGGCGGTATGTCCGTAACTCTGGATATTATGGCAAAGACGGAAGGCGCTTCCTACGAAGAATATTTCTGCAACTGGGCAAGAGTATGGTGCCAGAAGGCGCGCCCCGAATACCTGCAGATGCTCCTTGCTGTGGACGTTCACGGTCCTTGCGTACTCCGTGCGAATATGCCTCCCAGAAACTTTGAGGAATGGTATAAAACCTTTGACGTAAAGGAAACGGACAAGATGTATCTTGCCCCCGAAAAACGTATAGTTATTTGGTAAATTCATCACAATCAGCGTTGTGCTCCACCGAGCACAACGCATCGATATAAATCCGCTTTCGCGGATTTTCGATATACACCTGCGGTGTTCGATATGCGCTTACGCGCTCGATATGCTCACTGCGTGAGCGCGGATTTATATCATATCGAAACCGACCGAAAGGGAGGTTATATCGAGCCGAACAAAGTGAGGCATATCGAGTCGGTAACGCCGACATATCGACTGTTTATGTACGTAATCCGATAAATTCATCTCAAAAAACATTATCACCCCGAGAAGCCGCAAGGCTCGCTCGGGGTGTTTGCTACTCTGTGCTGAAAGTTTTCCGTGAAGCTCTCTTTTTTTGCTCTGTGAAGTTTTTGCTAACGCAAAAGTGAAGTTGCTGCGCAGTGAAGTTTGGGCTTACACCCTTGCCCCACTTCGGGAACCCCCAAAACTCGCTTTGCTCGTTTCGGGGAACCCCTAACTT
>JAGCNA010000217.1 GCA_017646185.1 Clostridia bacterium | reverse complement strand
GCGGACGTTTCTACCGGAACCTTTTCCGCCTGCCAGTTTACCGGCAGAGATGCAAAGGCGCTGCTGCTTTCCGAAACCGCCGCATACTGCCCTACGGAAGCCTTGGTTTACGGCGCATCCGATTTAAAGCAGGCGATCGCAGACAGATTCGGCGCACGTATAACTGCGGTAAACACTTCCCTTTATAAATTTGAAACTGCATTCGAGGAGGTTTTTTCCGTTACGGGAAACGATACGGCAAAAAAACTGCCCCTTGCCTGCACGGCGGCAGGTGCGCTTATTAACCATTTGCGCTCTGCCCAAAAGCTTGACCTTAAATTTGTTAAGGATATTAATTTTTACGACCCCACTTTGTATTTACAGCTTGATTCCTTTTCCAGAAAAAATCTGGAGCTTACGGAATCTGCCTACAGCCGTGAAAAGAGAGGCTCTCTTTTGTGGGTGCTTGACGATACCAAAACGGCTATGGGCGCCCGTGCTCTGCGCAGAAGGATAGAAGCTCCCCTTCTTGACCCGAATATGATAAACGCCCGTCTTGACGGCGTGGCAGAGCTGGTAAAAGACAGACAAAGCAGAGATAACCTGCGGGATGAGCTTTCCAAGGTTTCTGACCTTGAAAGACTTTCCTCCCGCGTGGCGTACGGAAGCGCAAACCCCAGAGATTTGAAATCTTTGGAAATGTCTATGCGCCGTTTCCCTGAAATAAAGCAGATATTATCTGCATTTTCTTCCCCCGAGCTTGAGCGCATACAAAAAGAGATAAACCCCCTTGCCGACGTTTGCGAAAGTATTGGAAAATACATAGACGACGATCCCCCCGTGGTTTACAAGGAGGGCGGCGTTATACGCAAGGGCGCCCACAAGGAAGTGGACGAGCTGCGTGAAATTCTTGACGGGGGTAAAAGCTGGCTTGCCCGTATTGAACGTAATGAACGGGAGCAGACCGGCATAAAAACACTTAAAGTAGGATACAACCGAGTTTTCGGATATTACATAGAAGTTCCCAAATCTGCTTCGGAAAGCGTGCCCGAAGGGTATATCCGCAGACAGACTCTGGCGGACAAGGAGCGATACGTTACCCAAGAGCTTAAGGAAATGGAAAGCAGGGTAATAAACGCCAAGGGCAGACTTTACGCTTTGGAAGCAGAGCTGTTTACGGGGCTTGTTACCTACGTAAACACTTCTCTTAACTTCCTGCGCAAGACTGCAGAAGCCATTGCGGAAGCGGACGTTTACTCCACCCTTGCAAAGGTGGCGGAGGAAAACGGATACACCCGTCCCGAGGTGGACGTTTCCGATATTATAGATATTAAAGCAGGCAGACATCCCGTAGTGGAAAAGCTTTGCGGTGACAGTTATTTCGTACCCAACGATTGCCTGCTTAACACATCCTCCTCCCGTCTGCACATTATAACCGGCCCCAATATGGCAGGTAAATCCACCTATATGCGTCAGGTAGCGGATATCGTGCTTATGGCGCAGGCAGGGTGCTTTGTCCCTGCGGAAAGCGCACGGATCGGCGTGGTGGACAAGATATTCACCCGTGTAGGCGCATCCGACGATCTTTCCGGCGGCACATCCACCTTTATGATGGAAATGCGTGAGGTGGCAAACATTCTTGCAAACGCCACAAAAAAGAGTCTTATCGTATACGATGAGATAGGCAGAGGCACATCCACCTACGACGGTATGTCTATTGCCCGTGCGGTGGTGGAGCATACTGCGGAAAAGATTAAAGCCCGCACCCTTTTTGCCACCCATTACCACGAGCTTACCGAGCTTGAAGGTATGCAGGATGGGGTGGTAAACTACAATATTGCCGCAAAAAAGAGAGGCAACGACGTTATTTTCCTCCGCAGGATAGTAAAAGGCCACGCTTCGGACAGCTACGGTATCGAGGTAGCGTCTCTGGCGGGAGTGCCTGCTTCTGTGGTGAACCGTGCAAAGGCGATACTTAAGGATATAACCGAGCACGTTTCCGCCCCCGTTATCAAAAAGGATATTGAGGAAGAAGCCGAGCTTACACTTTTTGATATGTCCTGGGAAAACATGAAGGAAAAATTAAGGAATACGGATATAAATACCATTACCCCCATAGAAGCGATGGGAATACTTTATGAAATTAAGAAAATGGTGGAATAAATGGGGATAATTAACACTCTGGATACCCAAACCTCCAATATGATAGCCGCAGGCGAGGTTGTGGACAGACCTGCCTCCGCTTTGAAGGAGCTTATAGAAAATTCCATAGACGCAGGTGCTACCAAAATAACCGCAGAAATTCGGGGCGGCGGAATACTTATGATGCGTGTTACGGATAACGGCACGGGTATTTCCCGCGAAGACCTGCCCAAAGCCATACTCCGCCACGCAACCAGTAAAATTAAAACCGCTTCCGACCTTGACGGTGTGCTTACGCTGGGCTTCCGCGGAGAGGCGCTTGCCGCCCTTTCTTCCGTGGCAAAGACGGAAATCGTTTCCAAGCATATTGATTCGGATGCGGGCTACCGCCTTTACTGCGATGAAAACGGTGTGGAATTAGACGAGCACCCTTCCCCCGACGGAACGGTGATAACCGCAAGAGAGCTGTTTTACAACCAACCCGCAAGACGGAAGTTTTTAAAAAAAGACGTTTCCGAAACGGCGGCGTGTGTTCCCGCCGTGGAAAAGCTGGCACTTGCCCACCCCGAAATTTCTTTTACCCTTATAACCGACGGGGAAAAACGGTTTGTTACCTCCGGTGACGGGGATCTTTACAACACCATATACGCACTTTACGGCAAGGAAACGGCAAACACCTTTATTCCCGCAGAATATGAAAGCGATAAAATTAAGGTTTACGGCTACGTTTCCTCACCCGAATACCCCAGAGGCTCCCGCAGAGGGCAGGTATTTTTGCTTAACGGACGGTGCGTTCAAAACAAAACCATGCAAGCCGCATTGGAAAGAGGGTTTGAAAGCTATATCCCCCGTGGGAAATACCCTGCCTGCGTGCTTAATATTCAGATAGACCCCCTTTCCGTTGACGTAAACGTTCACCCTGCCAAATTGGAGGTTAAGTTTGCGGACGAAAGAAAGATCTTTGAAAGCGTGTACTGCTGTGTGAGAAACGCTTTTAATCTTAACGTAACGGAAGAGGACATTTTTACGGAGAGTAAATCTCCTTCCCCCGCCCCCGTTTACAGCGTATCCTCTGTGGCGGAAGAGCCCCTTACCCACGCAGAGGTGATAAAAGCCACTCCTTTCCGCTATGAAGCCAAGGAGGAAACAAGGGAGTACACACCCTTTACCCCCGAAGCGGATATATCCGAGCAAAGCACGACCGCATACGTGGCGTCCCCCGTGCAGGAAACCTTTGAAGCTTCCGCACCCGAATTTGCATATATAGGTGAATTGTGGAACACCTACGTTGCCGTTGCTACCGAGGACAGCTTTATTTTGTTCGATAAACACGCAGTGCACGAGCGTATAATTTACGAGCAGATACGAACCGCCCGTAAAAACTATTCCCAAGAGCTGTTAACGGGCGTGCCCGTAACCTTGGGAGCAGAGGAATTTGCCGCCGCACTGGAAAACAAAGCCCTTTTTGAGCAGTACGGATATTCCTTTGAGGAATTCGGAACAGACACTTTGCTTATCCGTGCCGTGCCCACCATACTTGCGGGAACAAAGCAGGAAACGGGACTTTTTTATGAGCTGTGCTCCGCCGCCGCAGAGGGCACCGCAGTGCCCCTTACCGAAAGGTGCGAAAAAGCGGTATACACCGCCGCCTGCAAAGCGGCAGTACGGGCAAAAGAACACACCACAAAAGAGGAAAACATTGCCTTGGCGGAAAAACTGCTTTCCTCCCCCGAGATACGCTATTGCCCCCACGGCAGACCCGTAATGCATATATACGAAAAAAGAGAGATAAACAAGTTTTTTGACAGATAGGAGATACGTATGGCACAGTTTACCATACTTGCAACCGAGGGTAACGCACGCAGAGGCGTGTTTTCCACGGTGCACGGTGATATTCAGACACCCGTTTTTATGAACGTTGGCACTTCTGCCGCAATAAAAGGGGGAATTTCCACCTTTGATCTGCGTAATATTAACTGTCAGGTGGAGCTTTCCAACACCTACCACCTGCACGTCCGTCCCGGTGAAGACGTAATTTACAAGCTGGGCGGAATTCACAAGTTTTTTAACTGGGATAAACCCGTGCTTACGGACAGCGGCGGATTTCAGGTATTTTCTCTGGCAAATCTCCGCAGTATAAAGGAAGAAGGGGTTGCGTTCCAATCCCACATGGACGGTGCGCGGATATTTATGTCCCCCGAATCCTCTATGCAGATACAATCCAAGCTGGCTTCCACCATTGCAATGGCGTTTGACGAATGCCCTTCCTC
>JAGCNA010000216.1 GCA_017646185.1 Clostridia bacterium | reverse complement strand
CTTACCGCATTCCGCGCTATGGAGGATGATTTCGGTATGCTTCCCATTCCCAAGGGAGATCCCGAGCAGGACAGATATTACCACTCTGTTTCCTACCACCAGACGTCCTCTCTCGCAATACCCACAACAGCCAAAAATCCCGAGGATCTTGGACTTATTATTGAAGCGCTGGGCGCTTTGAGCAAGGAAAAGGTTACCCCCGAATACTATGACAGAACGCTGAAGCTTCAGGCTACCCGCGATGATGAATCCGGCAGAATGCTTGATATAATCTTCGCTTCCCGAGTATTTGACCTTGGTGCGATTTACAACTGGGGCGGAGTTTGCGCACAGATCTACAACACAGACCCCAACTATGCTTCCCGTTTTGAAGCCGTAGCAGACAAGGCTGAATCCGAAATGGAAGAAACTTTGGAAATACTGGTTGAATTTAATTAAAATACAGTTATGCCTCCGTAAAAGCTTTTGCGGAGGTATTTCTTATATTGACATTCTGCGGTGTTCGTTGTATAATATATTGCTACTTTGCGCATATTTTTAAAAGAAAGGCGGTGCAGCTTATGAATATAGGTATTGTTCTTGCAGGCGGTTTTGCCAAGGGCGCGTATCAGGTCGGTGCTTTGAAAGCGATACGGGAATTTGTGCCTATGGAAGATATTAAATATATAAGCTGTGCTTCCATCGGTGCCCTTAACGGATACGCATACGCCACGCAAAAACTGGAAAAAGCAGAAGAAATGTGGAAAGGATTTTGCGGCACCCACGAATCCACAAACGTAATGCGCCTTTTAAGGAGCGACACCCTGCAGCAGATAATTACAGACCTTACCTCCCCCGAGGATAAGCTGTGCTGCAAGCTTTACACCGCACACCTTAATATAAATTCAATGAAAATGGTTTATACCGAGCTTAATTCCCAGCGCCAGCACACCAGAAAGCATTTGCGTGCGGGAATTGCACTGCCCATATTTAACCGTCCCGTAAAGATAGAAAACGATTATTTCTTTGACGGCGGTCTGGTGGATAATATTCCCGTTTACCCTTTGCTGCAGCATAAATTGGATTATATTATCTGCATTTATTTTGACGATTATTGGTACACCTTTGAGGACAGTTATTTTGATAACAAGATAATCAAAATATTCTTCCCCGATCCTACCCGTGCAAGAACATCCTTCGTTATCTCCCGTGCAAGCGTGGACAAAATGCTTCAAGACGGGTATGACCGCGCCTACGAAACGCTGAGCCGTGTTTTTGAAAACGGCACGGATAACCTGCCCCATATTTACAGCACCGTAACCGCACTTAACAACGAAAACCCCAAAAAGAAAATACGCCTTACCACAGATACGGTTATTACCGGTCTGAACAAAATAGGCAAAAAGATTACGAAAATACAAAAACCGTAAAATAAAACCTCCGAGAAATCGGAGGTTTTTTAATGAGGAATGCGGAATGCGACGCGCTGCTCTGCATCGCTGAATGAGGAATTATGGTGGTTTTTTGCAGGAGCAAAAAACAAAGCATTATACAGTTCCGGTTAGTTTAGTCTTGCTACTCCGTAGCTGAGATATGCCGCAAATGAGAGCCACCCCATATACGGCAAAAACAGTATTCCCGCAACGGGGCGCCGTGCCCAGAATTCCCGTGTGAGCACAAATCCCACCGCCCACATTAAAAGAATTACCAAAAAGGAAAGCATATAAAAGCGCCACTTGAAAAACAAAAAGGGCCAGACAAAGTTCAAAGCGAGAGTAATTGCATACAGTACCTTCCACAGCCTGCTTTTGCCCGTGAGAGATGTGTATGCGAAATAGCTTGAAAGCCCCATAAGGGTATAAAGGGCGGTCCACACCGCAGGAAACACCCAGCCGGGAGGTGCGAAATCGGGCAGAGCGATATTTTGATACAACCCCGAGCCTGCCACAGTCAAGCCGCCCGCAAGACCGCCGATAAACAGCGGTATAAACAAACACACCAAAAGGACGAAAAGTCTTTTCACAAAAAGCAACTCCTCTTTTACGTATTGGTATAATTTACGCAAAAAACTAAATAAATATGCGAAAAATTATTAATAAACTATTGCAAAACGGTAAAAACTGTTATATAATATGCAAAACCATACAGATAGAGGCGCGGTTCTTAAAAGTAGCTTTTTCAAAGGTAAAACGGCTTTAACCGAAAAAGCGAAAGGAAGCACCGCCGAAATCCCCCAAGGCTTTTTGCCGCAAAGGGCTTGGAGGGTTGGTATATGGCAGAATATGTCATGTACTGTCACGAAAGTGGAGTGCTATCAGGAAAAATACTGCGAAAAAAAGTG
>JAGCNA010000215.1 GCA_017646185.1 Clostridia bacterium | reverse complement strand
GCAAAGGTCCTTAAGCCATGCTTCAAAGGGGTCAACGTATTCAAGTGCGGAGGTTTCGCCAACGTCACGGCCGTCAAGAAGCACGTGTATACGAACCTTTTTAACTCCGTCTGCCTTGGCTCTTACTATCATAGCCTTAAGGTGGTCGATATGGGAGTGTACGTTACCGTCGGAAAACAAGCCGATAAAGTGAACGGAACCGGTTTCGCCAACGTTGGCAACAACCTTTTTCCAGCTTTCGCTGTTAAACAGCTTTTCGCTTTCAATAGCAGAGGAAACCAGCTTTGCGCCCTGAGCGAAAACCTGACCTGCGCCCAGCGCGTTGTGGCCAACCTCACTGTTGCCCATATCGTCATCGGAGGGAAGTCCCACAGCGGTGCCGTGAGCCTTCAAAGAAAAGGTGGGGTATTTTGCCATAAGCATATCCAATGTGGGAGTGCTTGCGGCGGCAACAGCGTTGCCCTCCGTACGGGGACAGAGGCCTACGCCGTCCATAACTATTGTGATAACAGGTGTTTTAACTTTAGACATAATATTTCTCCTTGTTTGGAACTGTGAACGAGGAACTATGAACTATGAACTAATGGTTGATTTTTGTTCTGCGAACAAAAATCTTCCGAAGTTCATCGTTCATCGTTTATAGTTCATCGTTTATTCTCGCTATTTTATTATCCTTAAGATTATACTCTATTTTTTCCTATTTATCAAGACAATTTTAAAATTTATTACAATATATATAATAAAGCTGTGTTAAAAATCTTGTTGCATTTTATTCTCTACGGTTGTATAATTACCCTATCCAAAGAAAAAAGCGGAAAATGATGTAAAGTCATGGCGTAAAAAGATGTGGAAAAGCTTTGTACGCCGTAAAGGAAAGCAGGGTGTAAATCCCCTCGCAACAGCCATTGCCGTGAAAGCCGGAATACTTTTCTTTCCGTAAAATGCGCGTTTCTCTTGGGCAACGTGTGCCCCGAACACACGGAAGAGAATATGCGATTTTTCTCCCGGGTAAAAATATTTATTTTAAGGAGAAAAAACCTATGAAAAAAGCAGCACTTTTAACACTTTTGGCACTTGTTGTCATTCTTTCCCTTGCTTCCTGCAAGACCGTCCCCGAAGGACTGTGGGACGATGCTATGTATACCGAGGACACCGCCTTGGGTGAAGGACAGAAAACCTTTACATTAAAAGTAACCGCCGAGGAATATACCGTAACCCTTACCATTTCTTCGGATATGGATACGCTGGGCGACGCTCTTACCGAGCACAGTCTTATGGACGGCACGCTGGGAGATTACGGACTTTATATTACCGAAGTAAACGGAATGACTCTTGTTTACGAAAAACACGGTATGTACTGGGCAATTTACGAAAACGGCGAATACGCCATGACCGGTGTTGACGGTATAAACATAAAAGACGGCGGGGAATATGAATTCAAAGCAGAAAAATAAAACCCCACTTGTTTTGTTCCGGCTCATACTGTATTCCATGCTGGGAGCGCTCATGTTTGTTTCCAAAGAGGTAATGGAATTTTTACCCAACATACACGTTCTCGGCACGTTTATACTCGCCTTTACGGCGGTATACAGATGGGGCGCCCTCATACCCATATACGTTTTCGTTATACTTTGCGGTATTTTCGACGGTATGGGCCCTTGGTGGGTAATGTATCTTTACGTATGGGCTGTCCTTTGGGGCGTGGGAATGCTTATCCCCAAAAAAGTATACACCTCCCGTTTGGGATATTTTGTTTTCCCTCTGGTAAACGGGCTGTACGGATTTTGCTTCGGCGCCCTTTGCGCCCCTTGGGAAGCTATTATTCGGGGATTCGATCTTAAGCAGACCCTTGCTTGGATAAGCTTTGGATTTTCTTTTGATCTTTTTCATCTTTCAGGCAATTTCGCCGCAGGCTTTCTGGTAGTGCCCTTGGCGGCGCTTCTTATAAAGCTTGAGCGTATATACAACAGATAATTTTTTAAAAAAACCACACTTTTTTCGGAGGTGAACCAAATGTCCGAGCTTCTTTCTCCCGCAGGGAATATGTCTTGTCTTGAATCCGCTTTAAAAGCGGGGGCAGATGCGGTGTATCTTGCAGGCACAGCCTTCGGCGCCCGTGCATTTGCGGGAAATTTTAATAACGAACAGTTAATAGAAGCCTCCGAAAAGGTGCATTTTCTCGGCAAAAAGCTGTACGTAACCGTAAACACTCTGGTTACGGACAGAGAGATGGAATCCGCCTTGGAGTTTGCAGGCTTTCTTTACCAAAACAAGGTGTGCGACGGGATAATTATCCAGGATCTCGGGCTTGCACGGGAGATAAAAAAGTGTTTTCCAAGCCTTTCTCTCCACGGCTCCACCCAAATGTGCGTTCATTCCGCATCCGGCGTTTTAAAAGCCTCACAGCTGGGTATGGAACGGGTGGTTATCGCCCGTGAAGCAAGCAGGGAGGAAATAAAAAAGTGTGTCTTAACGGGGGTGGAGATAGAAGCCTTCGTCCACGGCGCATACTGCGTAAGCCAATCGGGTGGATGCTTGATGTCATCCTT
>JAGCNA010000214.1 GCA_017646185.1 Clostridia bacterium | reverse complement strand
TACTGGTTGGTGATTTCCTTGATCACGTACTCGTAAGCGGTAATGTCAACGGGAATGTAGGTTTCGCTGGTAACATTGCCTTCTTCGTCGGATTCGGTTTCCTTGGTCATAAGACCCAGTTCAAAGCGAACTTCGTCTTCTGTCATAGCCTCTTCGCCGTCATACTTTTCGGAAGCTGCAACAACCTCTGCGATAAAATCTTCAAGGGCGATTTCAAGCTCTTCGTTGCATTCAGCTATAATAACTGCGAAATAATCGGTCATCATAGTAGTGATAAGAGTATTAACGGAGGTGCTTATTGTAGCGGAAAGGTCGGAATTGAGAGCTTCTTCAAGTTCTGCTTCGAATTCAGCGGAAGCGATAGCAGCTTCGTATTCAGTAAGGTAAAGCTCGGTCTGGAGATAAGCCTTAACAGCAGCGTCAACCTTGGACTGAACAGTCTGGTTGTACTTAGCCATAATGTATTCGTCGATCTTATCTGCATATTCGTTTTGGATCGCCTGGTTAATGAAATCTTCTGTCAAAAGTTTGTCCAAACGTTCCTGAACGGCTGCTTTAAGCTTTTCTTCGTCATCATACATGGAAGTAAGCTCTTCGATCAACTCTCTTTCGTATTTAACGATGAGTTCGTTTTTAACCTGAGTGAAGAGAGAATCGTTGATTTCTTTCTCGGCATCAGCATAAATCTTTTTGCCTTCTGCGGAATCAAGACTGTATCTTGCAGAAATGGTGTTGGAGTAATTGTTCTGAATTCTGGAAGCGTATGTGTTCTGCAGATTTGCACGGAGAGTATCTTCGATACCTGCTTCAGCTTCTGCATAAAGCGCTTCAAGGTCCAGTTCAAGTGCCTTACCGTTTACTATATCGTAATAGTACTTGGAAGAAATCTTGTTGATGATATCAATATAATTGGGAGAAGCAACGATGATTTCTTCTTTAGTCTTTTCGCCATTTTCATCTTCTACTTCGATTTCCCAAGTGAATTCGTTGGGCTGGAGAGTGAAGCCGATATCAACAGCGATTTCAGCGTTCAGGTTCTGGAGCTTAGCCTTTTCCCATTTATCTGCATCATCACCTGCGAGGGTGTAGGTAAGGAAACGGTTGCCGGAATATTCGGGGTCGATAATATAATCTTCGTTTCTGCGTTCTACCTGACCGTCATCATTGAGGAGGTAGTGTTCGCCTTCAACACCGTATGCAAAGATGTTTGCAAGCTCGGGGTTGGTGTAGATAGCTGCAACAAGTTCCATTGCTGCCTTAAGCTCGTTAGCGGTACAGAAGGAGCTGAATGCGAAGATACCGTTTATACAGTTATCATTGGTAGCAACAGGATTGCTGTATACGGTGTATTCGTATTCTCTGCCGGTTTCAGCCTCAAGCTTTGCGATAGTTTCTTCGTTACCGGAGATAAACTGAACCGCAATTCTGTCATCCTCATCAGCTTCACGGAGATAACCCATGGAGTTGAACATCTGGATAACGGAGTAATAGGAAGCAAGCTCGCTGCTTTCGAAGGAAGAGTGAACGTACTTATCCTTTACGTAAGCAGGGGAGAGAGAACTGAAGATATAGTCAACAGAGGTAGGATCCGCAGTGTTGGAAAGGGGAACGACATCGGGATTCTGTTCTGCGATAACAGAAAGATAATCCTGAAGGTCATCCAGAGATTTCATAGTCTGGTAATCTACGCCGTGCTGGTCAAGAAGTTCTTTGTCAAACACCATATAGGAATATTCGCCGATAATGGTGTTAAGAGGAATGCCGTAAGTCTTTTTGTCTATAACTGCAGCAGAAAGAATTGTGGGGTGGATATAGTCTTTAAGTATTTTGCATTCGCTGTTGAGAATTTCATTGATAGCGGAAAGCTTGCCATCGGTCGCGAGTTCATAATACTTATCGTAATCATTAATAAGGAAGATATCGAATCTGGGCTCTTCTCTTACGTATTCGCCGCCATCCATAAGCAGATCAAGGTAATCATCGCCGGTGAAAACGTCAACAGAAACTTCCTCGGAAGATTCGTTCTTGTCCTTATTTTTGTCTTTATCTTTGTTGTTTTTCTTTTCTTCTTCTTTTTTAAGCTTGTACTCTTCCATTTCAGCATATTTTGCTTCAATGACGTCGTAATACTCATCTTCGGTATAAGCGTGTATTTCAACACAGCTACCCAGACGGTAGAACAATATACGGTTAAGGGCAAGTTCCACTTTCTTTATAGCCTCTTCGGTAGTGGTATCTCCCTTAATCATATGAAGAGTATAAACGGTTACCTCTGTCTCTGTAGGGGGAACTTCTTTGCTACAAGAAGCCAAGACGGGTAAGAGCATAAGTACGATCAGCAATAATGCTGCAACGCGGTTTTTCATTACGGTACCTCCATATATCTAATCAAATGAATTATACACTATTGCGGTGCCGGTGTCAAGGTTAATTTCCATTCAAAATATTAATATTTATCAAACATATATTGAAATGCACAAAAAGAGATAGTATAATTATTACAAAATGACTAATCGGGAGTGTTGGTTATGAATAATATGAATTTCAGAAGGGTGTTTCGCGACCTTCCTCAAATAGAAACGGACAGACTTACCCTCAAAAAGATATCGGTTTCGGATGCGGAGGATCTGTATTCGTACGCTTCCTTGAATTCGGTTACCAGATTTTTGCTTTGGTCTCCCCATCTTAATATTGAAGATACACGGGGATATATAGAATTTCTGAACAGACAATACAAAAAGGGTAACTACGCAGATTGGGGTGTTTTTCTGAAAAGTGAAGGCAGGCTTATCGGCACCACCGGTTTTGCGGATTTTGATTTTGAAAACAACAGCGGCGAGGTAGGGTACGTGCTTAACCCCGCGTATCAGGGAAACGGATATATGAGCGAAGCTGTTTCTGCCGTTCTTTCCGTCGCCTTTGACAGAATAGGGCTTGAAAGAGTGAACCTTCGTATAATGGAAGAGAATAAACCGTCAATGCGTCTTGCCTGCCGTTTGGGATTTGATTTTATAAAGGTAGGGGAAGAGCCTCTTAACGTAAAGGGAGAAGACAGAATTATCCATTATTATTCTCTTACAAAAGAAAAATGGAAAAATCTTGCTGTTTAACGTCACGTTTTAACTAAATCTTCGGTTATATAGTATGAAACCGGAAAGTGAGGTGTTTATATGATCCTGTTTTTGAATTTAGCAGACCCTTGCGATATTGCCATTACGGAAATCGCTTCGGGAAACAAAAAAGCACTTGAACGTGTTTATAATGAATACGGGCGTATGATACTTTCCGTTGCATACCAGATAACGGGAGATTTTGGGGAAGCAGAAGACGTGCTGCAGGATACGATGATACGGATCCTCCGCCTTTCACATACCTATAAAAAGGGAACAAACCCAAAAGCGTGGGTATTGAAGGTAACAAGAAATAGCGCTGTAGACAAGATCAAAGAAAAAAAGCACACTTTATCTTTGGAAGAAATTTCGGAAAAAGAAAAAGCTCAAAGCGCTTTTGAGCCCCAAACGCTTCAACAAATTATGCTGCGGGATGCGCTGAACA
Source organism: Clostridia bacterium (assembly GCA_017646185.1). Classification (GTDB taxonomy): domain Bacteria; phylum Bacillota; class Clostridia; order Oscillospirales; family CAG-382; genus SFLA01. Next base: position 3,118 of record JAGCNA010000214.1, on the reverse strand, counting down.
CTCTTTCCGATGAAGAAAAGCTGATAGTAAAGCTTCGTATTTACGCAGGCCTTTCTCATTCGGAGATAGCAAACGTAATCGAAAAGAACACGGTATCGGTGCGCAAAAAATACCAGCGGGCGTTGGAAAAGCTTAAAAACTACTGTGAAGGAGGACGGTAAAATGAAAGCTACAGATATTGAAAAAGCATTAAAAGAATATTATACCGCAGAAGCCGAAAGCTTTGCGATGCCGAAAGACGATGTTCTTGCCGGCATTTCGGAAAAAGATACAACCAAAGCTTTGCCCAAAAGAAAACGTATTTTTAATTATAAATACGTTGCGGCATTGGCTGCTTGCCTTATACTGTTTCTTGCGATAGGTGCAGTTGTATATAAACTACGCGGCAAAGAAGACACATTGCCCTTTTCAAACGAGATTATCTGCTTTGACGGACTGCAGGATTGGTATGCTCCGGGCGAGTTTGCTGCGAAAGGACTGGGCCTCAGCGGTAATGCCGATCTTACGGTAGCGCAAAAGCGAAGCGCAGTCAGATTGATGTCGGCAACAGAAAAAAACACGTATAGCTTTCCTGAGTGGGTATACGCCGCATATCAATTAAACGACAGATACATCCAGCTTACATGTAAATGGCCCGAATACAAAGATGTCATAGCAGAAATGGGGCACAACATAATATACGATATTCAAACATGCGAAATTTTCAGTCTTGGTAACCGCATAATTGAACTTGATTCCAAAAAGGTTTTGGGCCACGGTATCACTTGCTTCGATATTAATCTCGTGGAGCTTGGCGCAAGCAACGAATGGTGTACCGTGGAAGTTGCGGGCAAGTTATATAAGGCAAATTTGGAAACAGGCGGAATTAAGGAGCTTCCTTCGGGAAATATCTTTAAAATATCTGCAGATTATAAGAATATCGCCACATATAAAGCTACAGATAAAGGGTATCGAATTTTTGTTTTTAATACCGAAACGATGGTCAAAACGGAGATTACATCCCCAACTGATGAATATTGTGCGGGCAAAAACGGTGTTTTTTCACCTGACAGCAGATATTATTTGCAAGCATACTATTTCGGAAGCGTTGCCGCGAGTATGAACGGCACAGCAACTCGTTGGAAAATTTACGATTTAAAAACAGGAGAGAGCTTTTTTGCAGAGGGAACATTTAAAAAGTTCACCGCAAGAGAAGATGCCGCTATATTTCAAACAGCTTTTAATAGTGAAACCGGTTATAGCGAATCTGTTGTCATTCGTCTGTCCGACTGCGCTGATGTAACCGAAAGCTATGAATTTGCCCAGCAGGATCTTTTTGAGGTGACTCGCGATAGTCACAAATCGGTGTACTCCTTGTACGTTTCACCTTTGTTTGGCATAGGAGAAAAAATGCTTCTTGCCGAAAACGTTACGGATTATCAGGAGTGGGGCGGCTATTATTATATCTACGTGCGTGGAAGTGATAAGGTTATCGTATATTCGCTGGCGAACAATTTTATGTTCACCCAGAGAATTGAAAATATAGACTCTGTTGATACTGAAAATGCCCTCGTTTCTGTATCTGTACTTCAACAAGGAAAACAATGCGTTATATTTTCATATAAATTAAATCTTTCAATTCCGCCGGACAATGAAAGCCAAACCTCTCAACCTTCCGAAGAAAGTGACAGCGTAAGTAAAGATTATATTACTGCGTTGGAAGCCAGAAACGCGGCTATTGCGTATCTGCGAACCGAGCAGGGTCTTGATATAAAAGTGCAAAGCGTGTCCCATAAATTCGATAGCGAAAAAATGGTCTACTTGGTAACGTTGAAAACCGAAGACAACGAATACAGAGTAAAGGTAAACGCTATTGACGGCGCGATTTTAGGTTGGGAAAGCGAAAAAGTCTCCGATACAAGCGTTCCCGAAACAAACATACCCAAAATTAAAGGGGAAGTGGAGTTTCTTGATATTCCTTTTGAAGTAAACGTTATCACCGTGCCTTTGTTGGAACCGGCTTTGGCGGCAGGTCAATATATGTGGAATGGAAACATCGCGTTGTCACCGGAATGGCTGCTTCTTGATGGCAATGGAGCAGAATACTGGAAGCCCGATGAAGGCGAACCTTCATACAACCAATGGATACAAAAATATACCGACGAATGGTTTGAAGAAAACTGGTTGATCGTTTTTCTGGGAACCCGTTATGAATTCGACCTAAAGCATATAGGATTCCATTTTGAGGACGGAAAACAACCGATAATGCTCTTTATATACGATGAAGGAGATTCGGATTTTAAGTGGGATAGAACTTACGGCTCATATGCTTTTGTTGAAATATCCAAAAAAGATATTCCGTATGATATAGGGGAAACCTATAAAACAGAAGGTATTAGTTTTGAACAATCCGTGTTCTTCTTCAGAGCATTGTCACCGGAATGGGCGGAAGCTTACGGCTATAAGCTTTCCGAAGAGCCTTCACTCAAAGGCGAGCTGGAAAACCTACAATTCGATTACAACGTGGAAATTATAAAAATGCCTCTTGTGTATGAAAACCACGGTATTGCAGGGAATTTTAATAACGGATTCTTTGTTACCGACCCGGAATGGCTGATTTTCGATGACTATCATAATATGTGCTACGACACAGAAAACTATGAAAAGTTTATAACGAAATACACAGATGAATGGTTTGAAGATAATTATCTCATAAAGTTTATATCATACGTACCTACCTTTGATTGCAAGGGTACGGGAGTATATACTGTTGGAGAAGACGATCATCACCAAACATTATATTTTGTTTGGGATATGAACAAAGACAGAGATAAGCAGGAGAAGTATTGGATGACGCATTACTATGTATTTATAGAAATTCCGAAAGAAAATATAGAATACGATCTTACCGAATTTGATTTTGAAGCCGTCAGTGTGGTAAAAGCATTGGATTATACCTGCTAAAATCATCCAAACAAACAAAAATCCGACAGATTAAATCTGTCGGATTTGTTTTTTTGGTTGTTTGTTTCAGAAATTAAGCTCTTTCAACCTTGCCGGAACGAAGGCAGCGGGAGCATACGGAAACGGTAGTATTGCTGCCGTTTACAACAGCCTTAACCTTTCTTATGTTGGGCTT
>JAGCNA010000213.1 GCA_017646185.1 Clostridia bacterium | reverse complement strand
CTCACCCCCGAAGAAGCGCTTCACGGTGTCAGCCGTTATTCCCGTGATAACGCCCGCGTTCCCTTCCCTTGGACAACGGGTGAAAACGGCGGATTTACCACCGGCACTCCTTGGCTTAAATGCCATCCCGATTACAAGGAATTCGCCGCAGAAGAGCTGATGAAGGACGAAAACAGCATCTACCATTGGTACAAGAATATGATACGCATTCGCTCCGAATACAAGGATATCCTTGTGGAAGGCTCCTTTGCGCCCGTAGATTTCGGACACGAAAAGAGCGTGTGCTATTCCCGTACCTCCGAAAAAGGAAAGATAGTAAGCATAAACTCCTTTACTCCCGAGCTTACCGAATATGCTTGCGGAGAGGGCAAGGTGCTTAACGGAGACGGTATAATGAGCTACGAAAACGGCGTGCTTACTCTTGAACCCTTCGGCTGTGCTTTGATACTTTTATAAAAGGTGAAATGATATGATAAAAATAGGATTAAGCGGAATCGGAAGAATGGGTTCATACCATCTCGCCGTTTATGAAAGATTAATGAAAGAGGGGTTTCCCGTCAAGGTTGTGGCGGTGTGCGATGTGGATACATCCCGTCTTGACGGAAGCAAATCCACCCTTTCCAATCTTGCAGGTGAAAAAGGTAACGTTTCCGCATACAAGCAGTATACCGATCTTGACGAAATGCTCAAAAACGAAGAGCTGGATGCGGTTGACATTATTATGCCCACGTATCTTCACAGCGCTTCGGCTGTAAAGGTGCTCAACAGCGGCAGACATTGTATGTGCGAAAAGCCTATGGCTCTTAACGAAGAGCAGTGCGCTTCTATGATAAGTGCTTCGGAGCAAAGCGGAAAAATCCTTATGATCGGTCATTGCCTCCGTTTCTGGCGTGAATACGCATATCTTAAGGATATTACCGAAAAAAGCGTTTACGGCGCCTGCCTCAAAGCATCCTTCTGGCGGGGCGGATATCAGGACCACGTTAATTCCCCTTCTTGGCAGGATTGGATAATCACCCGTGAAAAGGGCGGCGGCGGTCTGTTTGACCAGCATATCCACGATGCGGATTGTATCCGCTGGCTGTTCGGCGACCCCGAAAGCGTTTCCGTTTTCGGCAAAACCGTTCATCCCAAAAGCGCTCACGATATAGTAAATGCAAACTATGTGTATTCCGATAAGCCTGTGTTTGCTCACGATGACGTGGCTTATAAGGGATATCCCTTCGGTTACGGCTTTACCGTAAGCTATGAACACGGCACCGTGGAATACAAAGGAAACCTGCTTACCGTTTATCCCGAGGGTGGGGAAGCCTTTACCCCTGCTCTTGATACCTACGGTGAAACTACGGATGCATATTACAACGAGCTTAAATACTTCCTCACCTGTGTTCTGGAAGGTAAAACACCCGAAAAGTGCATGCCTTACGAAAGTATGCAGGCAGTAAAGCTGGTTACTGCAGAAACTGTTTCCGCAGATAACGGCGGCAAAATGATACAATATAAATAAAATCACCCCAAGAAACCTTACGGCTTCTCGGGGACCCCGATAATTAAAAACGCCCGAGAAATCGGGCGTTTTGATTATGTGACGTGCTGAATTATTCTTTGTTCAGAGGATGCACCTTGAAGTATTCTTCCTGCATTTCGGACGTTCCGAAAAGGTAATCCGTATTGTGCGCCTTGAATTCTTCGTCTTTGAAGATATCATCGTATATTTTGCGGGTTATTTCAAAATCTTCTATGAATTTCAAAATGTTTTGCTGTTCATCGGGAGTGTTTTCAAGCCATTGATCAAACTGGTCTTGCCCTACGTAATGGATCAAAAGACGGTCTATGATGTAATAATACCTCGTATATCCGTTTCTGTCTTCTATGTGGGTATAGTAGTCCTTAAGATCGGCGTATTTGTATCCGTAGGGCACAAAGCGTTCATCGTTCCAGAACTCGCTGTCATACCATACGTCTTCGGCAAATATAGGATAAAATTCGGCATATACGGGCGTTCCGTAATGCTCGTATTCCCCTAAAGACATTATACGGCGGTATTCGTAGTCCGTGTAAAAGCCTATATAATCCTCCCATTGTATATCGAAATACTCCAAAACGTGTCCGGGGGCGCAGTATTCGGTGTAATCAAACATAGTGTAATACTTGCTCTGTATTTCTTGGGGAAGGCCTGAGACAACGAAGTGAAGCTCCAGACCGTAATAGCCGCTTATATGCCGACGGTTATTGGGAGTAAGGGATCGTGATACGTATAAGCCTTGATTTATCATTTCCGGAAGGTCTTCCTGGGAATACCATTCACCGTCGGGAAGCGTTCCGATCACGTAACCGTCGAATCTTGAATAATCAGCTACGGGTTGGCTTTCCTCTGCAGGCTTGCTTTCCTCTGCGGGCTTGCTCTCCTCTGCGGGCTTATTTTCTTCCGCAGGCTTGCTTTCCTCGGGCTTGCTTTCCTCGGGCTTGCTTTCCTCGGGCTTACTTTCCTCGGGCGAGGATTCGTTTACGCTTTCCTCTTTGGATTCGGAGCGGGAAACGTCAACGCTCGTGTCGGCGGGGTCGTCGGCTATGCATGAAACCGTGAACAAAATAAGAGAAAATATAAGGGCTGTAAGTACAAAAATTTTGGTTTTCATTTGTTTCTCCTCCTTTTAAATTCGAATGTTAAAAGTGCTTGGTTTTACATTTGTATCCGTTTACCAGTTTCCTGCGAGAGCATCTTCTTTTGTAGGAACGGTGGATTCGTCGGCATCGGTTATTACCGCTTTTGAGTCAAAGTGATACCAAAGGTCCCCTTCTATATCTTGATCAATTATATATTCGGTTATATATCCCGTGTCGGGATCATAAGTGACGGTTATCTTAACGGTAGGTTCGTTGCGTTCTTCCAATTCCACCAACCATCCGCTTGCAGATATTGTTCCGTCGGAGTTGTGAGTAAATTCCAATTCGCGGATCCGATTTATCGCTTTGGATATTATGTTGTAAGCATCTTCGGGGTCAGAACCGAAAATGGGCCAAATGTCGAATATATCATTATCTGCTATGTAAGAAGCCTCTTGTTCAAATATGTTTTGATAAGTTTGGTCGTGCCATCCACCGGAGTAATACTTATTTTCTCTCAAAGTACGCTCGGTTTTATCAAAGTACGAATATGCATGATATTCCTCAACCGATTGGTGGGATGCCTCCCAAGTTGCGTATAAAACTACGGTGAAATCATCGGGTGTGCCAACACTGAGCTCTTTTGTAAAAGAACTTCTGGTCTTACCATTACTGCTGCTCATCGAAGATTCGACAGTAATTAATTTACCTAATCGGTTCTCATTTGTCTTTTGAAAAGCCATAGCGAAAGTGAGATAATCCTCTGCCAAGGTTTCTTCGCTTTTAATTATGGGATATCCGCTTAAAAGTTCGGAAATGCTGGGTTGCGTAGGCTCGCTTTCCTCGGGCTTGCTTTCCTCGGGAGGTATGCTTTCTTCGGGCTTGCTTTCCTCGGGAAGTTTACTTTCCTCCGGTTGGGACACGCTTTCGTTTACACTCTCTTCTTGCGGCATGGATTCGGAGCGGGAAACGCTGTTGCTCTCGTCGGCGGGGTCGTCGGCTATGCATGAAACCGTGAACAAAATAAGAGAAAATATAAGGGCTGCAAGAATAAAAAATTTGGTTTTCATTTGTTTCTCCTCCTTGAAAAAAATATATATGTGTTTGGCTGTATGCCTTTACACTTATATTATACATAATATGGTAAAAATGTCTATAAATAAATTATCAACAATATGAATTTTGTATAAACTCACGATAAACATTTTGCAATTTATATAAAACATACAAAAAACAGCACCCGTTTTGCGGATGCTGTTAAAAGCTATTTTGTTTTGCGGAGAATATGCAGGTAATCGTTCAGAGTTACCTTGCCGTCTCCGTTGGCATCGGGATACCCGTGGGAAACGTCCTCGCCAAGAATTATTCTGCGTATGAGTTCTGCGTCCTTTTTATCGATTTTTCCGTTGTAATCCGCGTCGCCGTTTACAAACGCAGTTGCGGCTTCCACGGATCTCGTTACAAGATATGCGGTACCGTCGGTATCGACAACGTAATCGGGCAGTTCGGAGGAAGGGGAATACTTGTGTTTTTCAATACGCAATCCCTCGGATGTCATGGCTTCGTAATATTTGTTTACCAAGCCCATAAAATAATTCCAACCCGTTCCATCGTGCACAAGCTGTTTTTTGGTATTTAACCGCATATAATAGGGGCATTGCTTTGCGTGGAAATAATAAACGTCGGTATGCTGAAGTATCTTATCGGGAGTAAGCTCGTATTTTACAAGCAGTTCCGCAGTAAGCACGGCGGCGTTTTCCATAGCGGGAGTAAATGTTTCTTCATACCATTTGTCAAAGGCGGCGCCCTTGGTTATGGGGTCATTGTTACCGCCGGGACCTACGGGTGCACCCTGAAGACATATTTCAATTCCTATGGTATAGAAATTGTAGTTGGTGGCGGCGTGCCAGCCTGCAACCGCATCGGGCAAGCCGTGGTAAATTACGTTTCCGTCCACGGTATAATGCCAGGATGAGGAAGAACCGTCTGTTTTGTTTACCAGATAATCGTGAACGTAATCCGCATCGGAATAATATTCACACATACCCGTATTGTGTATTACTATATAACGGATATCATTAACGTAATGGGAATAATAAGGTCTGCCCACCGACATAAAATCGTTTATTACCTTAACCTTTTCCCCAAATCCTTCACCGATGTAAAAGGTTTTATCGGGTTCGTCAAAATTCGCGCTTGTGGGACGGGCATACCCCGGAACCTCCTCCAAGGAGTCTGCAAGCACGGATTCGGGAATAGCGTATCCGGCAGAGAAATCGTATATTCTTCCTTCGCTGTCTGCGCCGAGAGAGGATATGTGCTCTATATTTCCGTAGGCGGAAACACATATTTCGTCTGTTAAGGTGGTGTATTTTGCGTCCTGTGTAAAGGTTACCCGAATATATCTTGCAGAAAAGGTTTCTTCAAGCTGAATTCGGTTTATCAGCACCTCGGTGCGCTTGTTTTCTACGTTTTGCACCTCAAGATCGCCTACCGTAAAGAAGCTTTCACCGTCAACGGAAGCTTTTACGGATATAAAAGGAGTAAGACCCGAAATGCGGCGCTCTGTCATGGTGCGGATAAACACCTGACCGATCTCTCTTGCGACGTAACCTATATCTATGGTTATCGTAACCGAATAAGAGCCTTCGCCGCTTTCGGAACGGTAGCCTACCCAACCGTTTGCGCCGATCCAATCTGTATTGTTGTAATCAATAACGGGGGCGTATATTCCGTCTGTCAGCTCTTTGCCGTCATCGGTATAATCTTCAAGGGGAACTGCGTCCTCATATTCTACGGTATATCCTTTGTTGTGGGTAACGGTAGCCTGCCGTGTAGCCGCCCGTTCTTCGGTATCGTATACGGGGACGGCGGCTTTTGCCGTCAGCACTATGGGAAACAGCGCAATGATCGCGGCTGTTAAAAAGAAAGCAAGTTTTTTCAAAATGTATCAACCCTTTTTGGTTTCCGCGGTTCTTTTAATCTTTTCAATCGCCTCGTCTGTCATTGCATCGGGATGTACGGTGAATACGACTTTTGCGTTATCGGTGTTGATCTCAACTACAAAGCATTCAACATAGCGGTTTTTCTTTTTAATCTCTTTTGTATAGCTTCTGTCTACCAGCTCAATACTCTTTATTTCGGAAAGGGGAGCGTGGAATTTGGTTATATTCGTATCGCCGGTGAAAAGGTTTACGTTTCCTGCGATCACGTACAGAGTATCGGGAGTATAAGTAACGGCGCCGCCGCCGTACTGCTCACAGCGGGGAGTGTTGTCGCCGCCGAAAACAAGCTTGGTTATGTCTTTATCCCAAAGCTCGTATCCGCCGGAAACGTAATCAAACACACGGTTTACTCTGCCGCGCTTTTCGGCTTCGTTTACAAAGCTTGTAAGGCTTTCTTCCAGCTCCTTGTGGAAGGTAACCGCATATTCGTCCACCGCGCCGTCACGTATACGTACTGCAAAGTGGCAGATAATACATACTACACCTGCAACCATGGTAAGCCAGGAAGCCTGATAAATCTGCCATTCGTGTATAATGAAATCGTTAAGAAAATACAGTATAATACCTGCAATAATAATTCCGGCGCCTACAAAAAGCAGTTTTTTGGTTTGTTCGAAGTATTTTTTAAAGCTCTTTTTTTCCATATTATTTCTCAACCTT
>JAGCNA010000212.1 GCA_017646185.1 Clostridia bacterium | reverse complement strand
TATATACTATCTGGGTAGTTATGCCCTTTAAGGTGCTGGAGCTTACAAGCGCATTGGCTTCCGTAAAGCAGGATTATTACGATTCCGCCAGAGTTGACGGAACTTCAAAGCTTCGCATTTTCACCCGCATAACCATTCCCATGATATCTCCCATGCTGTTTTATCTTGTAATCACCGGTTTTATCGGCGCATTCAAGGCGTACAGCGATGCGGTTGCGCTGTTCGGCACAAACCTGAATACTGCGGAAATGAATACTATCGTGGGATACGTATACGATATGCTGTACGGGGACAGCGGAGGATACCCCTCCTTTGCTTCCGCCGCGGCAATAATATTGTTTGCCATAGTGCTTACCATGTCCTGCATTAACCTTTTGGTAAGCAAAAAGCACGTGCATTATTAAGGGAGGATAGCGGTTTTATGGAAAATAAAAACACAAATTACTCCCAATTAGAGAAAACAGCAAATATAAAGCGTATCGCCGCAAAGACGGTGGTTTACACCTTTTTGGCGTTGTGGGCGGTTGTGGTATTGTTTCCGTTTTATTGGATGGTGCTTACCTCTGTAAAAAGCTATGCTTCCTACAGCTCGGAATTCATACCCAAGTTTTTTACCCTTTCTCCCACTTTCCAAAACTATATAGATGCGTTTACAATGGTATCCTTGGGAAGATATTTTTTAAACACACTTATCTTTACCCTTGCTACCACCGCACTTATGCTTTTTATAACCATCCCTGCCGCTTTTGCCTTTTCCCGTCTTAATTTCAAAGGCAAAAATCTGGTGTTCACCTTGTTTTTATCTCTTATGATGATACCCAGCGAATTGGTGGTTATTACAAATTACACTACCGTAACAAATTTCGAACTGCGCAACACCTTTGCGGGACTTATACTCCCTTCTGTTGCTTCGGTATTTTATATTTATCTGCTAAAAGAAAACTTTGCTCAGGTGCCCGATGAATTGTATTACGCCGCCAAGGTGGACGGAACTACAGACCTGAAGTATCTGTTCAAGGTTATGATCCCTATATGCAAGCCCACTATCGTAACCATTACTATTTTAAAGGTTATCGAATGCTGGAATTCTTACGTTTGGCCCAGATTGGTTACGGATAAAGAAACACATTTTCTTGTGTCCAACGGTATTCAGGCAATACGTGAATCCGGCTTCGGCAGAGAAAATATCCCTGCAATGATGGCGGCTGTGGTGGCTATATCCGTTCCGCTTGTTGTTCTGTTCCTTGTTTTCAGAAACAAGATTATGGAAGGCGTGGCGAGAGGAGGTACAAAAGGATGAAAAAAATATTTGCGTTTTTCCTTTTATTTACCCTTTGTCTGCCCTTGCTGGCAGGATGCCACGGTTCCAAAGGGCTTGAAGAGTTCGTGCTCCCCGAAGAGTTGGATACTTCACGTAACTTTACCATCTCCTTCTGGGCGAAGAACGATACCAACAACACCCAGGTAGCCATATATAAAAAAGCCATTGAGGATTTTGAAAAATGCTACCCCAACATTAAGGTCGACGTTAAATGGTATACCGATTACGGCAGAATATATAACGACGTAATTACAAATATTTCCACCCAGACCACTCCCAACGTATGTATAACTTATCCCGACCATATAGCGACCTATATTACGGGAACGAATGTAGTGGTACCGTTGGACAGCCTGCTCCGTAACGAAAAATACGGGCTTGGAGGAAGCAAGGTTGATTTTGATGCTCCCACAGCAGATGAGGTTGTTCCCAAGTTTCTGGAAGAGGGCAAGATAAACGGAGTAACCTATGCTTTGCCTTTTATGCGTTCTACCGAGGCTTGCTACGTAAACAAGACCTATGTGGAAGCTTTGGGATATGAAATTCCCGAAAAGCTTACTTGGGATTTCCTTTGGGAGGTTTCCCAAGCGGCAATGGAAAAGAACGAGGACGGAACCTACAAAATAAACGGGCAAAAGGTGCTTATACCTTTCATATACAAATCTACGGATAATATGATGATCCAGTACCTTGAGCAAGCCGGTGCGGGATATTCTACCGATAACGGAGATATCCTCATATTCAACGATACTACAAAAGAATTTTTGTACGATATTGCGGAAAACGTAAAGGCGGGTGCATTTTCCACCTTCAAAATATCCAGCTATCCCGGCAACTATTTTAATGCGGGACAGTGTATATTTGCTATCGACTCCACTGCAGGCGCAACCTGGATCGGTTCTAATTCACCTCTTTCGGATATAGCGGAAGAAAACAAAGTGGATTTTGAAACCGTGGTTATGGAGATACCTCAGGTGGATACCGAAAATCCCCGAATGATATCCCAAGGCCCTTCCGTTTGCGTGTTTAATAAATCCGACCCTCAGGAGGTTTTGGCTTCCTGGCTGTTCACCCAATTTTTGCTTACCAACGAGGTGCAGATATCTTATTCCCAGACAGAGGGATACGTGCCCGTAACCTCAAAAGCACAGCAAAGCGAAGAATACAAGGATTATCTTTCCCGCAGAGGCGAGGATAACGATATGTATTACTACGTAAAGCTGGATGCGGCAAAGCTGCTTATTGATAACGTAGACAATACCTTTATAACCCCCGTATTTAACGGAAGTGCGTCTTTGAGAAACGCCGCAGGACAGCTTATCGAAAACACCGCCAAATCCACAAGACGTAACGAAACGGTGGATGAGGCGTATATTGCAAATCTGTATAAGGACGTTACCTCCCTTTACAGATTGGATCAAACCGCCAATTCTTCTGTGGAAAAGCAGGATTTCGGAAAGATGCCCGTAATGGCGGTAGCGCTTATAGCAACCCTTTCGGTAATATGGATATGTATAGGAATATACCAAGGGGTAACAGTTGTGAAAAACCGCAAAAAATAGATGCGGGTATTGACTTATTATCAAAAACTGTGTATAATTGCAGTAGTTTCCTAAACTAAAAAATATTTTAAAAAGGTGTGGAAAAAATGAAAAAGATTATTGTTTTGGCAATGGCTTTCGTAATGGTTCTCGGTCTTGCAAGCTGTAGCGAAGATATTCACGCTAAGTCCGAAGGCGTTATGACCTATTCCGAATACGCTGCAGCAGCTCTCGAAGCAGAAGTTGTTATCGAAGCTTTCGTTCAGGGCAAGCAGTCCTGGTGGGACAATAAGGGTACCTTCTATCTTCAGGATAAAGACGGCGGCTACTTCGTATACGAAATGGCTTGCACCGAAGAAGAGTACAACAAGCTTACCGTTGGTACCAAGATCAAGGTTACCGGCTACAAGGCTGAATGGTCCGGCGAAGTTGAGATTATTGACGCTAAGTTCGAAATTCTCGAAGGCACTTACGTAGCAGAGCCTACCGACGTTACCGCACTTCTCGGCAAGGATGAGCTTATCGAAAAGCAGAATATGCTTGTTTCCTTCAGCGGTCTTACCATTGAAAAGATCGAGTACAAGAACAATGAACCCGGCGATGATATCTACGTAACCGTTTCCAAGGACGGCGTTTCTTACGATTTCTGCGTAGAAATTTACCTCACCGGTGCTGATACCGACGTATACAAGGCATTCGCTGACCTTAAGGCAGGCGACGTTGTTGATATGGAAGGCTTCCTCTACTGGTACAACGGTGTTAACACCCACATTACTTCCGTAGTTAAGAAGTAATT
>JAGCNA010000211.1 GCA_017646185.1 Clostridia bacterium | reverse complement strand
CGGTTTTTTGGAGCTGATGACGGGAGTCGAACCCGTGACCTCATCCTTACCAAGGATGTGCGCTACCTACTGTGCCACATCAGCATATATATTAAAATGTGTGGTGGGCCATCAGGGACTCGAACCCCGGACCGACCGGTTATGAGCCGGTTGCTCTAACCAACTGAGCTAATGGCCCACGTTGAAAGACCTTTATCTGTGCTTTCGCAGACAGCTTGGTTATTCTAACACACACTGGGCTGTTTGTCAAGTACTTTTTTTATCAAATTCAAGTATTTTTTTACTTGCTGTTTTTTGCTCCGAAAATACGCCTCATAAGAGGACGTAACAGCTTGGGGGATTTTAATACGACTATCTTCAAGACTATCTACCTCCTAATTCAAAAATAAAAGCACACCGGCTATAACAGCCACTGCCGCAACGGTAAAGCTGACCGCCACCCAAGGCAATACACAGGCTACTATTATCCCTATACCGAAAGCAATAACGCAGCTTCCCGATGATCTTTTTCTGTGTTTTAGCTTCAAGCTATCACCTCTTGATATTAATTTATGCCGCACAGAGTTAATTGGTACTAATTTTCTTTAAATGCGCATATATGTATATCAAAAACAGAAAGGATTTAAGCCATGGAAATATACACAAAGGAGATACCTTTGTTTAAAAGCGTATTTTGCGGAGACGTAGACAGAGAATTTGAAAAGGAAACATCACTTGCGGATTACAGTCCGGATATATCAAGGCTTATAAAGCTTGACGCAACCCCTTACGTGGAAAGCGCAATTATTAACGGAGACAAATGTATAATAAACGGTATTTACTTATTCTCTATGCTTTATGAAAGCAGCGAAAGCGTATCTTTGTCTTTTGCAACCTTTAACGTTCCTTTTACCGAAAGGATCGAAATAAAAACTGCCGTAAAGGAAGGCACGGTAAATTGCAAAGCAAAAATCAAACGGATCGGCTGCAAAATAATTAACCCAAGGAAATTTTCGGTAAGAGTAAAAACCGCACTGAGTCTTTCTGTCCAAGGTATCGAAAGAGTGAAAATATGCGATACTTCCCTGTTGCCCCAAAACGTACACGTTAAAAAAGACAGCTATACATACAGAGAGAAGATCGATGAAAAAACAAATGAATTTTTCTTTGAAGAAAGCTACACCATGAGTGAAAGAGCAGTGCCGGTGGACGACGTGATAATGAACTACTTTTCTGCGGAAAAGCCTGAATGCTTTTTATCAAACGGAAAAGCTGAATTAAAGACCTCTGTAACAAGCAAACTGTTATATACGGGGGAAGGCGGTGACGGCAAATGTATAATCTCCAAAAAAAGCTTTCCCGTGAGTATGACATTTGACGACACGGATATTGAAGATAACGTAACCGTTTGCTGTGAGGCTTCGGTAGTTTCCGCAGAAACTTCGATAGATGTGGATTCCTACGGTGAAAACAGAGTGGTTCATATCAAATTCACAGTAAAAGCAAAGATTACACAGTACAAAAACTGCGAAACGGAATTCGCAACCGACGGTTTTGCATCCGGTTGCAGAAATTATCCCGTTTCACAGAAATTCACAACGATTACAACAAAAGATACAGTTTCACGTATTTTTTCTTTGGAAGGAAAGTTTACTGCGGACACAAAGATTACAGAAATCATAGACCACACTTCAAAAATAAACGAATGCAAATTAAAAAAAGATGACAGCGCCGTTATAATTTACGGTACTTATACTGTTTCTCTGTTATGCAGGTCTGAAGAAAGGTACGAAAATATTGATCTGACAGAAAGCTTTGAAGAGAGAATTCCCGAGCCGGACTCAAATTTTGATATTTGGGATATAGATTGCAGAGCGTTGGAAACGAGTGTCAATTTTACCTCTGACGGAAAAATCGAAGCGAAGGTAGTATGCAATCTGAAATTAACACCCGGTGCATACATTTCTTTTTCTGCCGTAACAGACATAATAGCTGACGATGACGAGGAAAAAGACAGTTATAATCTTATTTTCTGTTATCCTTCCGGCAAAGACGATCTGTGGAATATTGCAAAAAGATATTTTGTAAATCCCGATGCGTTACGAAACGATAATCCTGAGAATTTCAACGCTGTCGGTGAACTCACCAGCCGTTTGCCCATAATTATAAAAAAATAAAACATACGCCCTCCTTTGTCATATACTGATAAAAAGACAAAGGAGGGTTTTATGTCGGAAAAAAAGATAATTGCCGCAATAGGCGGCGACAGACGTTTGACAGAAGCCGCACGGCGGTTTGCCCGTGATAATACCGTGTTGTGCTACGGTTGGGATAACTGTCCCGATGTATGCGGTAATATAAAGCCATGCGGCAGATTGGAAGATGCGGTAAAAAATGCGGATATAGTGTTATTGGGACTTCCCTGCTCTCCCGACGGAAAGGTTATTGCCGCACCGCTTTGCGATATGGCGATAAAAATAAGCGATCTTACGTCGGCAACTCCAAAAGATGCAATAATATGCGGCGGATTACTGCCGACGGATATTACCGAAAGCTTCTGCAAATGTATAGATTATTACAAAGACGAACTGTTGCAAACGGGCAACGCCGTGCCTACTGCCGAAGGCGCCATAATGATAGCAATGCAGGAAACTCCCTTCACCGTGGACGGTGCCCGTTGCACAGTGTTGGGAAGCGGCAGAATATCAAAGGCACTGGTACCCAGATTAAAAGGCTTGAACGCAGAAGTTACGGTAGCCGCAAGAAAAAAATCCGACAGAGCGTATTGGGAAACTCAGGGAATTAAGGTGTGTAACTTTGAAAAGCTTAAAGAAATTCTGCCCTTAACGGATATTCTGTTCAACACAGTTCCCGCTCTTGTGGTCGGCAAGACGGAGCTGGATCTGTTTAATGAAAAAGGCGTAATAATCGATCTTGCGTCCCGTCCGGGTGGAGTTGATTTTGAATATGGAAAAAACACGGGCAAGCGAATAATCTGGGCGCTTTCGTTACCCGGAAAGGTTGCACCTGTTACTGCGGGAAGAATTATTTACAATACGGTTGTTACTCTTTTAAACGAGAAAGGAGTAATGGTATGAAAATAGTTTTTGCCGTGTGCGGCTCCTTTTGCAACCACAAAAATGCACTGAATGCGCTGAAAGAGATTATAAGCAAAGGGCACGAAGTTACTCCCGTGCTTTCCGAAATAGTTTGCAATACAGACACTCGCTTCGGAGCCAAGGACGCCTTTATCCTTAATATTGAAGCTATGTGCGGTAAAAAAGTAATAACATCTATAAAAGAAGCCGAAGAAATACTCACACCCGGACAATACGATCTGCTTATTATCTGTCCTTGTACGGGAAATACATTGGCAAAGATAGCAAATGGAATTACCGATTCCACGGTAACAATGACCGCAAAAATATTTTTCAGAAACAGAAAAGCGGTGCTTATCGCACTTGCAACCAACGATGCTCTTGGTATGACATTGAAAAATATCGGAACCCTTGCGGTAAGAAAAAACGTATATTTTGTTCCTCTAGCTCAGGATGATTATATAAAGAAGCCGGATTCGCTGGTATGCGATTTTAAACTGATAACTGTTTCGGCAGAAAACGCAGTAAAAGGCATACAAACCCAACCCTGCATCGAATAAAACATTAAGGCTGTCCCCAAAAGAGACAGCCTTCAATTTAATTTATATATGCGTAGGAAAACATATTATATCCGTCGCTTCTTACGAGGCATTCTTCTGCCTGCTTAGATAAAAGCTCTTTATCCGTTATCCATTCGTTTTTTCCATCCCCTGCGTTATTGTCTGTTTCGCCCTGTTTATATGCGGCAAGGCCGATATACAGCTTTACAGAGGGGGTTTTGATAATGTCTGCCCACTTGGATACCATTTGGGAAAAAGGCGCTGTGGAGTGAATATATCCAAAGTATATTTGCGGCATTATGTAATCCACATAACCATCGCTTGAACACCATTTATATATGTCGGTACAGCAGGTTGCGTAGGTATAATGCATATTCCCGGTGGGAGAAATACCGAACACGCACTCGGAGTCCAAAGATTTCACCAGAGCATACACACGTTTTACAAATTCGCTTACGTTATTTCGTCTCCACATCTGCAGACGGGTTTCGCCCGAAGCGG
>JAGCNA010000210.1 GCA_017646185.1 Clostridia bacterium | reverse complement strand
GCGTTAACCGCTTTTATAATGTTAAACATATTTATGCGCAAGGGCGGTTTTTCAAAGTTTGTTAAAAAACGTGTGCGCCGCAGTCTGTGCTGGTCGGCAATATTTGCCACGGTGCTTTCCAATATGGCGAACTGGCTTTTCCACGAGGACCTGCAAAGTTTATCCCTGTACAACCGCTTTACCGAGGGCGGTATATGCTTTGCGGTGTGGATAATATGCTTTTTCGGGCTTTCCGCTTTGTTTTTGCGTATGTATAAGCTGGATGTTGCAAAATGTCTGGATATTATGGTCCCCCCCTTGCTTATGGCGACCTTCATGGCACGTGTGGGATGCAGTATGGGCGGATGCTGTTACGGTATAGATATTTCTGTTTTCGGCTACACTATTCCTTTTCCCATTCGTGAGATCGAGGCGTTGTTTGTTTTAACTCTTTCCATCGTTTTGTGCGCGGCGTTCAGGGGAAAACGTCTGGCAATATATTCTATCGCTTATCCTACCTTCCGTTTTTGGGCGGAATTTTTGCGGGGAGATATCAGAGGTTCGTTTTTCGGCATCCCTTTCCTTTCTCCCACACAGATAATCTCTGTTCTTGCAGTCATTACCGCCGTAACCGTTATAATTATTAATGCGGTAAAAAAAGCAAAAGCAAGAAGAAAAGCAAAGGCGGCAGAGCAAGCCGCCTCGGAACAGCCCGTTTCGGAGCCTGCGGAGGGAGAGCAAACAGGCGAACAGCCTGCGGAAGCTCCCGCCACACCCCCCGAAAAACAGCCCAAACCCAAATATGTACCCCGTCCCGTTAATTTTAACGACCCCAAGATAAGAGCAAATCCCTTCAGAATAATATTCAATATACTTCTCGCCATGGGCGTTGCCGTAGCTGCGTTCTTCGCATACAATCCTTTTGGCTTCCAATGGGTATCAAACGTAAATTATTATGCGCAGGATGCGCTGGGATTTATATTTGACGAGGGCGGAGAATCCGCAGAGGTCGGCAAGTCCACTAGCCTTGGCGTTCTGGATGTTTCCAATGAATCTCCCGTATACGATAAAAGCGATGCCCTTAAGCTGGTAAGCGGTTTGGATAATCACGCTTTTCACTCATACGCATTTTTATCCTCACAGCCCCTTTCCAACGGTAACACCCTGTATACATTTGCCCAGACCGTTGAGGATATTCCCGTTTACGGCAAGACCGTGTCCTTGGTGGTGGATGGCAGCTATAAGCCTCTTTTTATCTTAAAGGATTCTGCGGACGAAGCCTACACCGCAGACGTTATATATGATTACGAAAGCTTTGACGAAACCTACGAGCACTATTTCGGGGAAGGCTACACCGTAGTTCACGGCATATACTGTTATTACGATACCGGCGAAGGACTTTTGCCCGCAAATTGGCTCACCGTTGCGGATAAGGAGCTTAACGTATACGGCGTGCTGTTCGAGGACAGAACCCATAAGATCATCAAGATCACGTCCGTTCGTGAAAAGCTCCCTCTTGATGCCCGTGCAAGCTCCATAATAAAAGCGGCGGAAAAGGCCGTAAACCTTATCGGCGGAGAGGACACTGCGGAAATCAAAAAGGTGAGCAAAGTAAAGGTTAAAAAGCTTGATCTTCAAAACACCTCGGCGGCAATAGAGAGCGCCCTTTGCAAAGCTTATCTTAAAAGCGGATTAAGCCCGCAGGAATTTGCAACCGCCATTAAGACCGCAACCGAGATCGCCGCAACAAAGGCGGATCTGAGCGAACAGCTTTTCTGTGATATTTTGGCGCAGGTAACAGAGCAAACCGCGCTTCAAAAGGGATACACCGAAAAGAAAGCGGAAAAGCTCTCTGATACGGTATATTCTTCCTTTAAATCCTGCGGAATTAAAAAAGCTTCCGACGAAAAGACTGTGAGTATCCACGTTAAGGAAAGAAAGACGGTGGTTAAAAACACTATCGGCAGTGCCAACGACGTAGATATGCTTAAAGTAAGCATGCAGGAAAACTCCGTTATGCGGTTTGAAGTTTCCACGGATATAGGCATTGATATCGAGATATATTCCGCCGGCGGCAAAAACGTTCTTACCACCTACGCCTCCTCCGATACCGAATTTGCTCTTTATCCCGAGGACGGAACCGATTATGTTATAAAGATAAAGGCTTCCGATGCCCAGACGGTTTTGTGGGCAGGGGAAGAGGATTACAAGGTAAAGGTAAAGGCAGAACCCCGTACCGATGAAATGCCTTCCTTTATAAACACCGCGCTGTACGAAATGTCCGCATCCTTCGCTTCTTCAAAGGGATATATGTTCGGACTGCTCTTCTACGGCGATGCGGCATTTACCGGCGAAGAATTTGCCATGCTTTCCGCTTTGCCGTATATGGAAAATTGCTCTGCTTCCTGCAGCTCAAGCTGTACGGGACAGTATGTTCCTCCCACAGATATGGTTAAACAGTGCATTCTGGAAAAGCTTTTGGTTGATTACAGCGGTCTGGACAGTTTATCTATCAGTCCCGAAACCGTAATGGAGCTTACCTGCTTCAGATACATAGAAACTGAAAACGGCGCTTTGGTTAAGGCAAAGATCAAGGCTTCCGACGGTAAAGCCGTTTACGAAGGCTACAGCTTTTTCAGATTAGAGCGTTTCGAAAAGGTCGATACCTTTGATCCTATCGTAACCCTTGCGGACGAGATAGGTTTTGACCACGGAAACGCACAAACCGTGGCAGACATCCTTAATGAGGTGTTCGGCAACAAGTATTACGTTACAGAGCTTAACACGGCAGAGCTTCTGGCGGCGTTTGGGGATAGCTTTGATTACATAAGCGATGAGAACGCTATGCCTTCTTTGTATGATTTTTGGAAGAACGATTCCGAATATTCATATCTTAAATCTTTTGATAAGTCAGCCGCCCTCAACGCAGGCTACAGCAAGGAAACCGTTGAGGAGTTTGAAAAATACACCGTACACCACAACGTGTCTTATTGCGATCGTGTATACGAAAACCTTGAAATGGCGTATTCAGCCATAGAGATGCACGCATCGGGTATAAGCACGGGATACGATCTGTACAGCGTTATCGACGATCCTTTCGGCTTTTTGCTGGGAGAATATACGGATAATATATTTGTAAACTCTGTTTACAGAGTGGGCAAGATCGCGTGGGGAGTATATACAGGCGATATTACCGACATAGCGGAGGCTGTTACGGATGAAGCGATGGGCGACGTGATAGAAGACGGAATCAACACCTATTCGGAACAGCTCAAGAAGGATGCAAAAGCGTTCAAAGAGCAAGCCGAAAAGGTGAAAAAGGTAAGAGATGCCTACACCCGCCGTCTGGCAGACTTTGATGAAGGATATTTCTGGGAATTATTCTTTTAATGTTTAATAAGGAAAAAATCACCCTGCAAAAAAGCAGGGTGATTTTTTAATGAATTCATCAAAAATACTTTATTTTTTAAACTTTTCGTGTTAGAATAAAATGATAAGTTATTGCTTTAAGGAGGCGGGGAAATGGATAAGTTCAAACTGGTATCTCCATACACAGCCACGGGTGACCAGCCGGAGGCGATTCG
>JAGCNA010000209.1 GCA_017646185.1 Clostridia bacterium | reverse complement strand
GCGTGTAACAAAGGCACAAACCGTTCCCTTGGACGTAATGCTCGTTACCGATTCGGAAAGCGGCACGGAATACATAAGCGTAAACGTGGCAAGCGCAGGGTTCGATTCCGCCGTGGCAGACGGTATGGGCAAATACCGCCGCATTCTCGGGGGTAAAAATTCCTATAATATGTCGTTGGTAGAATGCTTCGTAAAGTTCGAAAAATACGAGTACACCGTTATTTGTGATGATGAAGACGTTTTCGGCGGGCCTCACCCCTGTATGTTCGCCCTTGCCGCCAACGGAAATTATTACGGCGGCGCATACAAAGCAGCCCCTTATGCCAAGGTTAACGATGGTTATATGGATTTCGTCTGTATCGACCGTGTTACCCGTGCAGGGGTTTTAAAGCTGGTGAATATCTATAAAAAAGGGGAGCATTTCGAAAAAGCAAAGGACCTTGTAACCTTCCGCAGATGCAAAAAATTAAAGATCTGTTCTCCAAACCGTATCCCCTTTAACGTGGACGGGGAGATCATTTTAATGCGCGACCCCCAGCTTAAAATTCTGGAAAGCGCGGTACAGCTGGTTTTACCGTAAATATTATATAAAAAATCCTCCGAGAAAATCGGAGGATTTTTGTATGTATTCTTATTTGAGTATTCTGAGCTTTCCGATAAAGGGAAGTTCGTTGCCTTTGCCCTGGAAAGCGTTGATAATGCCGATAACAGCTAAAACGAGAGCCAGCATACCAACAACGAGTCCAAGCAGACCGATAGCGCCGCCTATAAGAGCGGGAACGAAGCTGAGCCAACCGTGGAACAAGGGGAAGTTGCCGAATATAAATCCGTTAAGCCAATCAAGTGCTTTCAAAGGAAGAGCGATAATAAGTTCTGCAAGGAAGAGCACGAGACCCTGATTAGCGTGGAAGCGGGCGTATTTGGATTTGGGAGCAGCCAGCACGGGAACGAGGAAGAGAGGACCGATATAGGAAAGGAGAGCGAATATTTTGTTATCCTTTATATCGTTTTCGCAGTAGCTCTCTGCCTTGGGTTCGTCCTTTACTTCTGTACCGCAAGCGGGGCAGAATTTGCTGTCTTCAAAGGTTTTTGCACATTTGGGACAAGTTTTCATAATTTTTATCTCCTTTTTTCTTAGTTAACATATTAATATTAATACATTTTTTTAAGTTTTGCAACAGTAAGATTATAATTTTATCTTAAAAAGGTGCGCGTTTTCCCAAAATAGGAACCATTTTGTTTTTCCATTCGGTAAAATCGCCTTTTTCGATATGCAGACGTATCTGCGCCATAAGCTCGTTATAAAAATGCAGGTTGTGTAAAACGCAAAGACGCATTCCCAAAAGCTCACGCGCTTTAAACAGGTGGCGGATATATGCACGGGAATACCGCTTGCACACGTCGCAATCGCAGTTTTCGTCAATAGGTCTTTCGTCCAGCAGGTATTTGTTGTTGTTAAGGTTCATCATACCTGCCCAGGTAAACAGATTTCCGTGGCGTGCGTTACGGGAAGGCATTACGCAATCAAAGAAATCCACGCCTCTTTCCACCGCTTCAAGAATATTCACGGGGGTGCCCACGCCCATAAGATAGCGGGGCTTATCTTTAGGCATATGAGGCTCAACAGCTTCGATAACACGGTACATGGTATCCGCATCCTCGCCTACCGCCAGACCGCCGATAGCGTATCCGGGGAGATCCAGTTCACGTATCTGCTTCATGTGCTCCACACGCAGGTCGGCATACACACCGCCCTGATTAATTCCGAACAGAAGCTGGTGCGGGTTGATGGTTTCTTCCAAAGAATTCAGTCTGTCCATCTCGTCACGGCAGCGGTAAAGCCAGCGTACGGTACGGTCGCAGGAATTTTTAATATATCTTTTGTCCGCCACAGAGGAAGGGCATTCGTCAAACGCCATTGCAATGGTGGAAGCCAGCTTGGATTGTATCTGCATAGAGGATTCGGGGGACATAAATATCCGCGCACCGTCCATGTGGGATTGGAACGCAACACCCTCTTCCTTTATACTGCGGAGATTTGCCAGAGAAAATACCTGAAATCCGCCGCTGTCCGTAAGCACGGGCTTATCCCAGTTAAAAAAACTTGTGAATTCCGCCCAGCTTGTAAATTACGTCTTCACCGGGACGGACGTGCAGGTGGTAGGTGTTGGAAAGCTCCACCTGACAGTTAATATTACGCAGGTCAAAGGTGGAAATTCCCCCTTTTATTGCGGCAGAAGTGCCAACGTTCATAAAAACGGGTGTCTGAATATCACCGTGCACCGTGGAAAACACGCCTCTGCGGGCGTTACCCTCGGTTGCAAGTATGGTAAACTGTGCCATACGCCTCTCCTATCTGTCAAAAAACT
>JAGCNA010000208.1 GCA_017646185.1 Clostridia bacterium | reverse complement strand
TTGGGTATGCTGTAATTTCTGCGGGCGTATTTATTGCCGTACAAAAGCACGTGCAGGCCTTCTTCCGACATATCCTTTATGGGTGTATGCACATCCCAGCCGTAATGCTTGCCCACTTGTGTAAATGCATCATAGGTATAGCTGCCGGGATCAAAGGTCTTGAACCCATTGCATATAACCGCACCCGCAAAAAGGGAAAGAGATTTATCGGGTATAAGACGGTCGGGAGAAACGACAAAATTCATTCCGATACCCGAGCAATCCTCGCAGGCGCCTACGGGGCTGTTAAAGGAAAATAATCTGGGCTCTAATTCCCCAAGGGATATACCGTGCTCGGGGCAGGCGTAATTCTGGGAAAAGCGCAGAGTTTCTCCCGTATCTGCCAGCAATATTTTAACTATACCGTTTGCCAGATTTGCGGCGGTTTCGATACTGTCGGTAAGACGGGATGCAATTCCCTCCGCCCGCATAACCAGACGGTCAACCACAATATCAATATCGTGCTTTGTGTTTTTATCAAGAGGCGGAACCTCCGAAAGATCGTAAAGATTTCCGTCCACGTATGCGCGGACAAAGCCTCCCCTGCGTGCATCATCCAGCACCTTTTCGTGCATACCCTTTTTGGCGGACACCACGGGCGCCAGCACCATAAAACGGGTGCCTTCATCAAGAGTAAGCACACGGGAAACTATTTCGTCTATACTTTGCTGTTTTATGGGCAGACCGCACACGGGGCAGTGAGGCACACCGATACGGGCGTACATAAGACGGATATAATCGTATATTTCCGTAACCGTACCAACGGTGGAACGGGGGTTTTTGGACGTGGTCTTTTGGTCAATGGCTATTGCGGGGGAAAGTCCCTCTATAAAATCCACGTCGGGCTTATCGAGCTGACCCAAAAACTGTCTTGCATAAGAGGACAGAGATTCCACAAACCGTCTGTGCCCTTCGGCATAAATGGTATCGAAGGCGAGGGAGGATTTACCGCTGCCCGAAAGCCCCGTAAAAACCGTGAGCTTGTTGCGGGGAACGGTAACGGAAATATCCTTTAAATTGTGTGTTCTCGCACCTTTTACCTTGATTTCTGTTTCCATATATTTTTCCTTACATTAATCGTTTAATTCTGTCACGCAGGGCGGCGGCGGTTTCGAAATCCAAAACCTTTGCTGCTTCCTTCATTTGCTTTGTAAGCGCTTCTATCTGCTTTTTCTTTTGGGTTTCGCTCATCTTCTTGGGGTCTGCCTGCTCGTTTACCGCAGAGGTAATGGCAATAGGATCCCGAAGCTCTTTTACAATGCTCTTGGGAACAATACCGTGCTTTTCGTTGTATTCCTTCTGAATACCGCGGCGGCGGTTGGTTTCGGTTATGGCTCTTTCCATAGAACCGGTAATTTTATCCGCATACATAATTACCCTGCCGTTTACGTGGCGGGCGGCTCTGCCGATAGTCTGAACCAAGGAAGTTTCGCTGCGCAAAAATCCTTCTTTATCCGCATCCAGAATGGCTACCAAAGAAACCTCGGGCAGGTCCAAGCCCTCTCGCAGCAGGTTTATTCCCACCAGCACGTCAATGGTGCCTTTGCGCAGGTCACGGATAAGCTCCATACGCTCCATAGCGTCAATATCGTGGTGCATATAACGGCACTTCACATCGGCAGAGATAAGATATTCCGAAAGGTCCTCTGCCATTTTCTTGGTAAGGGTGGTAACCAGAACACGCTCTCCTTTGTCTGTACGGAGGCGGATCTCGGTAAGCAGATCGTCTACCTGACCCTTTACGGGGCGCACCTCCACCTCCGGATCCAAAAGTCCCGTGGGGCGGATGATCTGCTCCGCTATCTGCTGTGAACGCTCCTTTTCAAAGGGGGCGGGAGTAGCGGAAACGTAAAGGGTGGCACCCTTTTTATCCAAAAATTCACCAAAGTTAAGGGGGCGGTTATCAAACGCCGAGGGAAGACGGAAGCCGTAATCTATAAGATTTTTCTTTCTGGCGTAATCTCCGCCGGACATTCCCCGTACCTGAGGCACGGTAACGTGGCTTTCGTCAATTAAAAGCAGGTAATCCGCAGGGAAAAAGTCAAGAAGAGTATAAGGCGTGCTGCCCGGCTTTCTGCCTGCAAGCACACGGGAATAGTTTTCTACCCCCGAGCAAAAGCCCATTTCCCGTATTTGCTCCGCATCAAAGAGCACTCGCTCGCGGATGCGCTGTGCTTCTACGTATTTTTGCTGTTTTTCAAAAAATTCTATTCGTTCATCAAGTTCGGTAAGAATTTCGTGTATTGCCGCATCCCTTTTTTCCGCAGAAGTTACGTAATGGGATGCAGGATATATGGCAACGTGGGAAAGACGGGCGTTTATTTCACCCGTAACCGTATCCACTTGGGAGATACGGTCGATCTCGTCCCCGAACAGCTCCACACGGTATGCGTATCTGTCGGAATTGGAGGGGAATATTTCTATAACATCCCCGCGGACACGGAAATTATTTCTGTCAAAGCCGATATCCGACCTTGAAAACTGCAATGTTACAAGTCTTTTTATTAAATCTCTTTGGGGTAATATCATTCCCGGACGAAGAGAAATAACGTTTCTGCCGTATTCCTCGGGGTCGCCCAGAGAATATATGCAGGACACGGAGGAAACCACGATAACATCACGTCTTTCCATAAGTGCGGTGGTGGCGGAATGGCGGAGTTTATCTATTTCCGAGTTTATGGAAGCGTCCTTTTCTATATACACGTCCTTGCCGGGAACGTATGCTTCGGGCTGGTAGTAATCGTAATAGGAAACAAAATATTCCACAGCGTTTTCGGGAAAGAATTCGCGGAATTCCGAGCAAAGCTGGGCGGCAAGAGTTTTGTTGTGGGCAAGAACAAGGGTGGGACGGTTTGCCGCGGCAATAATGTTTGCCATGGTAAAGGTCTTTCCCGAACCGGTAACGCCGATAAGGGTCTGGTCGGTATAGCCTTTGTCAAATCCGGCGCAAAGGGCACGAATCGCCTCCGGCTGGTCACCCGTCGCCGTGTATGGAGATACCAGTTTGAACTTATCCATTTTCCCCGCCTCCTTATAAGCAATACCTTATCATTTTATTCTAACACGAAAAG
>JAGCNA010000207.1 GCA_017646185.1 Clostridia bacterium | reverse complement strand
TTTTTCGGAGTGGAGGCACTTTCCTGCTACGAAAATATTATTCCCGTAATTATAGTTTCTGCGGTTGCATATTCCATAACCGAGGTGCTGGGACTAAGCTCTATTAACGACAGCGTTATCGAAGCCCGCAACGAGGAAACCTTCCGGAGCAGCCGTCCCGTGGTAAAGGATACCCACGTCACCGTGGCGGAGGGATCTTTTGCGGTGGGCAAGCAGGTGCGGGATATTTTCTGGCCCAATAATCTGTTCGTGCTTTCGGTAAACCACGGGGAAAAGAACGGTTCCCGCGTGGACGAGCACGGTGAAAACCACATTCATCCGGGAGACGTTCTCCACGTGCGGTACGCTTCCTCTGACGTGGAGGCGACGGAAAGTGAATTGTGGGCAATAGTTGGCGAACAGACCGAAACTGTCTAAACTTTGCAGACCGAAACGCAAAAATTATATACCGTAATTATAAATGCGAGAGATTGTATTTTATCTCTCGCATTTTTGTTTTCTTAATAGGTTGGAATTTGAAATCAAATTCCCTTTTATTTTGCGTTTCTAAACGCTTTTAGCCGGTGGGCAGTAGATTTCTACAGCTCCACGCGTCTAAAAGACGTTTTCTGCTTTGTTTATACAGTTCCTCGTCAAAATCAGACTTTTAGTTCTACAGACGGGAGTTTCGTGCAAACGGTTTACAGTGCTATTTTTTGTGTTCGGGCAGATCTTCTTTGACGTAATCTTTTTCTGTTATGGTGTATTTTACGGAAAATTCTGCACTTTCTCCCGCCACAACAAGCTCATATTTGCATTCGGGGTTATCAAGAAGGAAGGTAGTGGCTTTATCCAGGGGAAAATCTGTAACAAGCTCTCCGTCGCCAAGCAACAAGATTCGCAAATTTCCGCTTATAAGCTCGGGCGTGAGTGTAAGGGTGAAGACAGTATCTTTGTTTGATGATTTAATGGTTTCCAGTATGAGTACCCCCGACATTTTCTTCACGGAATATGTAGTATTATCGTTTAGCGTAACACGGGAGGAACCAAAAAGAGTGGAGCCCAGTTTGCCGGAGAGAATATCCTCCTCCGTAATAGAGCACAAAGCGGTGTCTTCGCCGTTGGCATCTTCTATATTCATGGCTGTACAAGAGCAAAACACGGCACACAATATAAAAGCCAAAATTGAAACTAATACTTTTTTCATACAAAAACCTCCGTATTGCAGTTCTGTTTATTTCATTATACCACAAAAAAAGAAAAATGTAAACAATTATTACAACCTTCCGTCTGTAGTTCTCGAAATCTGAAGGACGCGGAGCATTTGGTGCAGAAGGCGTTTTTAGGCGCGTGGAGCTGTAGATTACTACTGCCCACCGACTAAAAACGTCTACAAAAACGCAAATAGAATAAAATTTTGGAGACGATTTTCGTCGGAAAAATTTTTACCTTATAAATATGCTGTGGGGGGCGGGACGTCGAGGGCGCCGTCCCCTACATTTGGTGCAGTACATAACTGCACATTAAACATTATTTTGCGTTTTTGGTTCTGCGGCAAATGAACGCGTCCCAAAAATATAAAGATAATCTGTTGACAAACAGATCATCTTATGCTATAATAACTCGAATTGGATCTTTAAGCCGATACGAGAGATCGGCAAGGTGCGTTAATATGTGGTTTTTGCGGGCAAAAAGTGTTTTTTGTGTCCGAAAAAACTGTGCGAAAAATAACCGTATCCTTGCTTTTCGGCAAGGATTTTTTGTTAATTTGCGAGGGATTTTTATGGAACTTAAAGCAAAGGTAATACCTTTTACACAAGAATACGCCATGAACGTACACCGCTTTTTTTCCGCGGTGGAGTATTCCCATTTTAACAATGAAAGATATGTTGTTTTTCCCGGCTTTTGCGACGTGCACGTGCATTTTCGTGAGCCGGGTTTTTCTTACAAGGAAACGGTGAAAACCGGTTCTTTGGCGGCGGCGCGGGGCGGTTACACCGCAGTGTGCACAATGCCAAACCTTAACCCCGTGCCCGACAGTGCGGAAACCTTAAAACAACAGCTTGATATAATAAATTTCGATGCCTGCATTGATATTTTCCCTTACGGCGCAATAACAAAGCGGGAAATGGGAAAAGAGCTTTCCGATATGGAGGATATGGCGCGGGACGTTATTGCCTTTTCCGATGACGGGCGCGGCGTACAGTCCGACGATATGATGCGGGCGGCAATGCTTAAAGCCAAATCCCTTGGAAAAATGATAGTTGCCCACTGCGAAGTAAACGACCTTTTGCAGGGCGGTTACATACACGACGGTGAATACGCCAAAGCCCACGGGCACAAGGGCATTTGCAGTGAAAGCGAATGGAAGCAGATTGAAAGAGACATTGCTCTGGTGCGGGAAACGGGGTGCACATACCACGTATGCCACATATCCGCCAAGGAAAGCGTGGAGCTTATACGCAAAGCCAAAGCCGAAGGGCTGGATATAACCTGCGAAACCGCCCCCCACTACCTTGTGCTTACGGACGCAGACCTTAAAGAAGAGGGCAGATTTAAAATGAACCCGCCGTTGCGCAGTAAAGAGGACAGACAAGCCCTTTTGGAGGGTATCTTGGACGGAACTATAGACTGTATCGCCACCGACCACGCCCCTCACAGCGAGGAAGAAAAGGCGCGCGGACTTGAAAAAAGCCCCTTTGGTATTACGGGAATAGAGCTTGCGTTCCCCATTCTTTACACCCATCTGGTGAAAACGGGAATTATAACCCTTGAAAAGCTTACCGAGCTTATATGTATAAACCCCCGAAAGCGGTTTAATATTACGTCCGACACGGGCTTTACCCTGTGGGATACGGAAAAAGCGTTTACGGTTAAAAAAGAAGACCTTGTTTCAATGGGAAAAGCTACTCCCTTTGAAGGCGAAACACTGTACGGCGAATGTGTGCTTACAGTAAAAGACGGAAAAATTGTGTATAAGATATAACGGAGGAAACAAAAATGGCAAAGAGAACAGACCTTAAAAAGATACTTATAATCGGCTCCGGCCCTATCGTTATCGGTCAGGCGGCGGAATTTGACTATGCAGGCACTCAGGCGTGTCTTGCACTTAAAGAAGAAGGCTACGAGGTTGTGCTGGTTAACTCCAACCCCGCAACCATTATGACAGACACCACCATTGCCGACAAGGTGTATATGGAACCCCTTACCCTTGAATACGTGGCAAAAATACTCCGTTATGAGCGTCCCGACGCTATCGTTCCCGGTATCGGCGGTCAGACCGGTCTTAACCTTGCAATGCAGCTTGAGAAAAAGGGCGTTCTGAAGGAATGCGGAGTTGAACTGCTTGGCACCAGCAGCGAAAGCATTGAGCGTGCAGAGGACAGAGAAATGTTCAAGGAGCTTTGCCAGTCTATCGGCGAGCCCGTTATCCCCTCCGAAATAACCTATGATCTTGAGCAGGCAAAGAAGGCTGCAAAAGAGATCGGCTACCCCGTTGTACTTCGTCCCGCTTTCACTCTCGGCGGTACCGGCGGCGGATTTGCATACAACGAAGAAGAGCTTGTGGAGATAGGCACAAACGCATTCAAGCTTTCCCCCGTGCATCAGGTTCTTATTGAAAAGAGCGTTAAGGGCTACAAGGAAATTGAATTTGAGGTTATGCGTGACAGCAACGATAAAGCCATTACCATTTGCGGTATGGAAAATATCGACCCCGTTGGCGTTCACACCGGCGACTCTATAGTTGTGGCTCCCATACTTACCCTCTCTCCCGAGCATCACAAAAAGCTTAACGACAGCGCGATCAAGATCATCCGCGAGCTTAAAATAGAAGGCGGCTGTAACGTACAGTACGCATTCAACCCCGAAAACGGCGATTATTACCTGATCGAGGTAAACCCCAGAGTTTCCCGTTCCTCCGCGCTTGCATCCAAAGCCAGCGGATATCCCATTGCCCGCGTAACCGCAAAAATAGCTGTGGGTATGTCCTTGGAGGAAATTGCCATTGCCAACACCAACGCTGCCTTTGAGCCCAGACTTGATTACGTGGTAGCAAAGCTTCCCCGTTTCCCCTTTGATAAATTCAACACCGTTCCCAACACTCTGGGCACCCAGATGAAGGCTACCGGTGAGGTAATGGGAATTGGTGAAAATCTGGAAGAATGTCTGCTTAAATCCGTACGTTCTCTTGAAACCGGCGTATGCCACTTCAGCATGCCCAAGTTTGCAAAGATGGAAGTTGAAGAGATATACGAATATATCTCCAAGTTCAGAGATGACAATATCTTTGCTATAACCGAGCTTATACGCAAGGGCGAAGACACGGAAAAGTTAAGTGATTTCACCAAGATAGACGTTTACTTCCTTAACACCCTTAAAAATATTGTGGATATGGAAGCCCGCCTTAAGGAAAACAAGTGGGATATAGAAACCCTTAAAGCTGCAAAGAAGATGGGCTTTGGCGATAAGCAGATATCCATTATCTGGGAAGTAAGCGAAATCGAAGTGTTCAACAAGCGTAAAGAGGAAAACATATTCCCCGTTTACCGTATGGTGGATACCTGCCACACCGATGCGTATATCCCCTATTTCTACTCCTCCTACACCGGCGAGAACAAATCTATCCTTACCGACAGAAAGAAGGTAGTTGTTCTGGGTGCAGGTCCTATCCGTATAGGTCAGGGCGTTGAGTTCGATTACTCTACCGTTCACGCCGTAACCACCATTAAAAACAGCGGCTACGAGGCTATTATTATTAACAACAACCCCGAAACCGTTTCCACCGACTACACCACCGCAGACAAGCTTTACTTCGAGCCTCTTACTCCCGAAGACGTAATGAATATTATTGAGTTTGAAAAGCCTATGGGTGTTATCGCATCCCTTGGCGGTCAGACCGCAATAAACCTTGCACAGCCCCTTGTTGACAGAGGCGTAAACATTATCGGTACGGATTGCGCCGCTATTGAGCGTGCCGAAAACCGTGACAGCTTTGAAAAAATACTTGCAGAGCTTAATATTCCCCAGCCTCAGGGCAAGGCGGTAACCAATATCGAGGACGGCGTTAAGACTGCCGCAGAAATAGGCTACCCCGTTTTGGTACGTCCCTCCTTCGTTCTGGGCGGAAGAGCTATGCAGATCGTTGCAAACGAACAGCAGCTCCGCCAGTATCTTAAGAGCGCAGTTGAAATAGACGAAGACAAGCCCGTACTTGTTGATAAATATATTCAGGGTAAAGAGGTAGAGGTTGACGCTATCTGCGACGGTATAAACGTATTCGTTCCCGGTATTATGGAGCTGGTTGAAAGAACGGGTATCCACTCCGGCGACTCTATAAGCGTATATCCCACCTACAGCATTTCCGATAAGGTTAAGGCTACCATACTCCGTTATTCCAAGATGCTGGGCTTGGGAATAGGCATTGTAGGTCTGTTTAACATTCAGTTTATCGTTGATAAGGACGAAAACGTATATATTATTGAGGTTAACCCCCGTTCCTCCCGTACCGTTCCCTTCCTTTCCAAGGCAACGGGATATTCCCTTGCGGATATCGCAACCGAGGTAATTTTGGGTGTAAGCCTTAAGGAGCAGGGTATTTTCGGCATTTATCCCGACGAAAAGAAGCGTCATTACGTAAAAGCACCCGTATTCTCCTTTAACAAGATCCACGGTATAGACGCATACCTTTCCCCCGAAATGAAATCCACCGGTGAAGCTATCGGTTACGATGACAACTTCCACCGCGCACTTTATAAGGCGTTGCAGGCAAGCGGTATGCACCTGCAAAACTACGGCACCGTGTTTGCCACCATTTCTGATCAGGACAAGGAAGAAGCACTTCCCCTTATCCGCCGTTTCTACAACCTTGGCTTTAATATAGAGGCTACCGCAGGTACGGCAAAATTCCTTAAGGAAAACGGCATACGCACCAGAGT
>JAGCNA010000023.1 GCA_017646185.1 Clostridia bacterium | reverse complement strand
CTTAAGGTAAACGAAGAAAAGAAAGAGGAGTCCAAGGATTCCGACGAAAAGGAAGACGTTGTTCCTCACTAATAAGTAAAAATTAAAGTGCGTATCTTAAATGGATACGCACTGTCTTATTATCAAGGATAATTTTTGCAAAATCGGTAAACAATACCATATATGAAAAGAGGTATTGTTATGAACAAAAAAACTTTGCTTACCGCATCCCTTATAACAGCTTTGGCAATTATTCTTGTAATACTTATCGCCGCGGAAATTTTTAAAAACCAGCCGGAGGATACGCTTCCCAACAGCGGGGGTGAGGAAACAAGTGATAATTCTGTTTTGGATGAAAAAGCCATAGAAAGAGGCTGGGTTATCAACAACCTTGGGTATTCATACCTGTATTATGACAGAGCGCTGCAGCAGTTTAACGGCACGGTGTATACAGGTCAGCGTTATGCGGATGTTTTGAACAGCTTTGCAGGGAAAATTGATTGCGCTAAAATATTCAGCATTACTGTGCCCACCCAAGCAGAATATCTTGATATCCCCGTAGCTGTAATGGCAGAGGATAATTTTTTCTGCAATTCCCAAAAGGAAGCTGTGTTTGCATCTTCGCTTGCTATGGATAAAGTAAAAAATATTGATATCTACGATGTTTTATACGCCCACAAGGATGAATATATCTACTTCCGTACAGATTATAACTGGACAGCGCTGGGCGCGTATTATGCATACAGAGAATTCTGCAAAGCCGCAAATTTGCAACCTGTACCTCTGGAAAATTACGAAACAATGGAACTTGAAAACTATCTTGGCTGGTTTTATACGGCAACAAAAAGCCAAATGCTTCTTGACAACGCGGATACTATAGTTTATTATCGTATAGAGAAAGAACACCCTTGTTATATCACGTCTTATGAAGACGGATATATGACACATACTCTCAAATATATCGGTACGGAGATTTCGGCGGAATCGGGATATAGCGTGTTTGTGGGGGATGAAAAGCCTGTATATAAGTTTGAAACCAGATCCAAAGGCGGTACACTTGCAATAATAGGGGATACGTCTGCTCATGCTTTTATACCGTTTTTACTGCCTCATTATAAAGAGATCACTTTGTATAATCCCAATATGCTTAAAAGTACCGATGATATTAATATAAATGCCGACACGGTTTTGTTTTTGTCGTATGCGACGAATGCAAACAGTTCTGTATTTTGCGAAAACATTGAAAGGCTATATAAAAAATGAATGATACTACTGTTATCTGCGGATATATTTCAGTTTCTGCCGCCATACGCGGCGGCAAACGCCGTATAGAGCGCATTATACTTGACACAGAGCGATATAACAAAGTTATGCGCAGTAAGTACCACTATAACGAAAAGAAGCAATACGGCGCTTTAAAAGCGAGCGGCATACAGCTTGATTTCGTTTCACCCGATGAGTTTTTATCACTTACTTCGGGTGATACCGCAGGCGGAATTGCGGCAGAGGTAGGAGAGCGCAGATTTTGCCGCCCCGAAAAACTGCTGTGCAATAAAAAGGGATATATTCTGGTTATTGACGGTATAGAGGATCCATATAACTTCGGCTACGTTTTGCGCACCGTATACGCCGCCGGAGCAGACGGTGTTATTTTGCCGGAACGAAACTTCTTTGTATCTTCGGATATTG
>JAGCNA010000206.1 GCA_017646185.1 Clostridia bacterium | reverse complement strand
GTTATTCCAGCCGTGGTGCGCAACCTGAACGATGGTGGATCTCAAATACGACTCGTTCCACATAGAAGCAAGTCTCTCACCGTGCGCGTAATAGTTATCTCCAAGGAAGAAGACCTTGACCTCGTCGTTCTTGCCCTTATTGAACGTAAAGCGGAAGGTTACCGAGGTATCGTTCATCTCGTCAAGCGAGTTGGGTTCAGAGGGGTCGGTCGTGTAAGAAACAAGATCGTTGTTGTTATACAAGTCCTCATAAGTGCTCATGAACTCAAGGAATACACCGCCGATGGTTGCAGAATAACCCGTATGAACGGTGTAAACCGTTGCGCCCTTAAAGGCTCCGTCTATCTTTTGGTGATTTTTCAAATAATAGTCGTCAACGTTACCTGCTCCCCAAAGAGAAAGCTCGGTAGGAAGATTATGAATGATATACTGACACTCTACCTGTGAGCCGTAGGTCTTACCGAAATGCTCGAAGTTTCTGTAATGGTCGCAGTGTCCGTGTGTAATTATCCAAGCCGCGATAATTATCTTACCCGAGGGGTGCTTATTGTTGTTCTTGAGATAATCATAATACTCTTTTGCCTGTCTGTTTTTCGTATCCTCGGTATTAAGAGCGGTCTGGTTTCCGTCAATGATGACATATCTTCCGTCTTCAAGACCTATTATATATCCCATTCCGCCGCCATCATAAGTTTTGTCGGATATGGGTTGCTCGCTACTGTAAGAAACGGCAATCTGCGTTACGTAAGCGTCCTGAACCTTAGGACCTTTCGTCTCGATATTCGGGAGAGGCTGATACGTCTCAAATACTATTCTAAGCTCCTTGCGGTCGTCGATATAATATATCCAAGCCGCATCGTCACCCTTATAGAATCCTGCAAAGTAGTTGGTAGATGCTTTTCTGTTGAAATAATGGGTAAATCCAGCTGCTTTAAGATCGTCACAATATCTCTCGAAGAGATCCAAAGACGCTTTTTCGTAAACGAAATAGATTCCGTTATTTGCCGCGGTATACGCGCCCTCATACTGAACGTTCTTGGGGAGCGGAATATCGTACTGAATGGAGCTATTGCTGAACTTGTAGCCATTGGTAGTGCAAAGGATACTGTACTTATCCTTTTCTATCTTATTGTAAAGAGCTACTCTCGAAAGGAAGTTTTCGAGTGCAAATTCGATTCCCTCGTGGTTGTGACCGTAGATATAAATATCTCCGTCCTTGAGATACACACCGCTTTCGTGATACTCAAAATAATCGTTCGTGTCACCGTTAAGCTTACCTACGATTATCTCTTTATTGAAATCAGACATCATGTTTTGCGCATAGTATCCAAAGGACACACCCGTCAAAGCTTTAAGTTCAGCGGCAAAATCCTTTACCTTTGTTCTCGTAAAGCCGAACTCGTCTCTTGCGGAGTCGGTGTGCATATTTATGTTGTTATAGAAGTCCGTGAAAACTATATTGTAATTTGCTTTGCCGTTAGAAACGAGGTCGATTACCGAATATCCCTTATCGCTATGATCGGTGGGATACTCATACGTTCCGTCGTCAAGCTTCTTCATATTGGCTATAAAGTAGTCGACTGCGTCCTGAAGTATCAAAAAGTTTGAAGCTACTATAACTATCTTATTGCCTGTTTTGGTTATAGAATAAGATAATCCCTCGAGCTTTGCCTTGGCTTCAGCCGTCTGTGTACGGTTGGTATCGCCGACAAGTATCTCGTACGCGTTGTCGTCAGGTGCAACAGCTTCGTCATTTTTTACGTTGATCTTATCACCAACAAGTGTGCCGATAGCATTTGAAAGCTTCATACAAGTACTGGCAATGTCCAACTGCGATTCGCTTCGAATTATAGTGTAATTTTTCAAATTGTCAGTCAAAGGCTCTTCAACGCTTGAGGTACTCTCTTCACCGTTCCCATCTTTTTTGGAACATGAAGCTAAAGCAGATAAGCAGAATATCACTGCAAGTACAAGTGCTATAAGTCTTTTGAGTTTCATTTAGTGCCTCCTTTTATCCCTTGATAAAATGTAATCGATTGCCCATAAACCGTAAGGGCGACCATTTCACGTCCGTTAATAAACGCTTTATCTATAACGGGCGCACAATGCACGCACTTACAAATCGGTAAGAGACACTTTTTATTTTTTTACTCCCCGCCGCCCATAAATATGGGCGGCAAGGATAAGAAGATCAAATGATCTTTATATCAAATCAGTCTTCTTTTTTCTTAGTTGCAACGAAAGTTACTCCGCCGGCAACTGCGAGAACTGCGAGAGATGCAATACCGATGGTAGAGCCGCATCCGCTCTTCTCCTCTGCTGCCGCGGTGGTAGCTGCTGCAGTAGTTTCAGCTGCCTTTGTAGTCTCGGGAGCCTTGGTGGTTGTAGCAACGGTCTCAGCGGGAATGTTATTCTCGTTGTTGTCGTCGTTGTTATCGTCTTTGTTATCGTCTTTGTTGTCGTCCTTGTTATCGTCCTTGTCGTCGTCCTTGTTATCGTCCTTGTCGTCGTCTTTGTTATCGTCTTTGTTGTCGTCTTTGTTGTCGTCAGCCTTGCCGGCATCGCCATCGAGAAGATCCTCAAAATCGATCACGCCAAAGTCGTCGTCTTTCTCATCGTCGTCTACATCCATATCCAGCCCGTCGCCGGTAGTTTCGGTAGTGGTTTCGGTGGTGGTGCTGCCGGTGTAACCGCCGCCCATATCCCGGTCATTGTCCCAGGGCCAGTGACCATCCAAAAGACCTGCTAAAAGCACGCAAATCAGCACAAGTGCGACTACGCCCAGAGCAATCAGATAAAATTTCTTTCTTCCGTCCTTCAGTTCCATTTCTATGTCCTCCTAAAATGTTTCATGAATCGGGCCAAATGCCTGCGTATAAACAAATAATACTTACGCAAAGCAAATAGTTCCACCCACATCCAGGTGTACACACGGTAACCCGGATGGTCCAGAGAGTAACTTTTGCCTTTTCTGGTAAATCCATCCACGACAGCCAGGATCTGCTCCCGGGTTACCGGCTCACGCATCACCTGATTATCTCCACTGCAGATGTAGTGTTGCTGCTCCTGCTGAATAATGCGATGCAGCACGAACTGGCCGCTTTCTCTGCGATATAAAATAATGTCGCCTTTTTTCTGCTTGCCGGGCGGCACTAACACAACGCTGTCTCTTCGATTACGAAGAAGCGGGTGCATACTGTAGCCGGTAACTGTCAGGTTGGCTCTGCCGCCTTCCTGCAGCTGTACCTGCAGCAGCTGCATCAGCGACTGCATGGGGATCACTTGTTTTTCCATCGCTTCTCCCCCTTAAATCGTACCGAGCATTGCTTCCCGGGCGACCCTGGCCGCATCATCATCGTTGCGGCAGGTAAGCTCCCAGATGGGGATCTGGCGTAAGATGCTGTCTGCCAGCATCAGCTGCTTTTCCATTTGTGCTTGCTGGGAAACCCGCCAGAGGGATTGACTCATAAACCTGGGAATTGCCTCTTTAGAAGGCAATCTCCTGATAGAATTTTCCTGTCCGCGACGCAAAAAAGCGATGCCGCCCAAAGGCACGCCTTTGGGATCAGACAGATCGTGCTTTCCTGACCAGGGAGTGCCGTAGGCCATCCAGACACCGTCCACCAGACGCAGCGCAGGTTTATCGTCATTTAAATATGTAGCGCCAAAAAGCCGGCACCATTTTTCCGTATGGGTAGATTTCCCGGTACCGCTGGGCGCAGAAAACAGGTATGCCTTCCCGTCCAGAATTACTGCAGATGCGTGCAGATAAGTGCCCTGAAAGGCCAAAAGTTCCCGGGCAAAAGCCGCGCCCATTCCCAAATACTCCGCCACCTCTTCATTGGGCAGCTGCGGATTGAGCTCCATAATCCTTCCAATATCGCAAGTCAGGATAATGTCCGCCGGACCTTCCGCCTCACATGCATAGGGTTCTGCCTGCTGCAGCGTCCGTCCGGAAACATCCATATCCACTTGCAGCTGCGCAATTGCGTACCGTTTCATAGGAAGAACCTCTGTTTTTCGTTTTTTCAGTAATTACTGGGCATCCTCTGTAATCGCGCCAACCAGCTTCAGCTTGCTTACAAAGCTTTCTACATCTTGCTGGGCTTTGGACTGCTGCACCTCATAACGAGCAACCAGCGCATCGGTAAGCGTTTGTACGGTTTGCTCTGTTTCCAGCAGCTGCCAAAGGTAGGCACTTGTGGCATTGAGGGTGATCATACCGGAAAATTCAGCAGCTGCCTTTCCCACCGGCACGATTACCAGGGTCCCTGCCACTTCTCGGAGTAAAAAAGCAGAATTCTGTTTCATAAAATTCCTCTAACTTATTTCTTATCGTAATACTTGTAGTACTTTTTGCTGGGGTCTATCACTACACCATTGAGAACAAAGCCAAGAATTCTGGCGCCGATCAGCTGCAGACTGCTAAGTGCTTGCTTGACATCGTCTTTATTGCTCCGGCCGCTGCGCACCAAAAACAGCACGCCATCCAAAAGGTTTGCCACCACGCAAGCATCGGATACCACCGCTGCAGGAGGTGTGTCCACCAGGATATAGTCATAGGATTCCGACATTTCAGCGATCAGCTTTTCCATAGGCGCACCGTTGAGCAGTTCCAACGGATTGGGGGGAATCTCCCCGGAAAAAATAATATCCAGGTTGGGATATACATCTTTGTGGATTGCTTCCTGGGGTGTTACAATTTCTGCCAAAACATTGGTCAGACCAATGGAGGAAGGCTCTCTGAGCAGCCGTGCAATTGCCGGACGACGCAGATCTGCATCAATCAGCAAAACCTTCTTTCCCACTTCTGCAAGGGAGATCGCCAGGTTCAAAATGGTAATGCTCTTGCCCTCGCCGGAAGCGCTGCTGGTGATACAGATCTTTTTGCAGCCCTCACCGCGCAGCGTAAATTGAATATTGGTACGCAGTGTTTTGTATGCTTCAATTTCCACAAAACTGCTGCTGGCCGACAAGACCTGTCGACGGCTTGCGGCTTCTGTGTTCGTAACCGAATTTTTTGCAAACGTAGCCATACTTCTCACCGTCTTTCCTTCTTCTTGCCGTGTTTTTCTCTGGACAAACTCATATCCGGAATCTTACCCAAAACCGGGATCGGATAAAGCTTCATCAGGTCTTCTTCGCTCTTGATACGCTTGTCCAACACCATCTGGACAGCAATCGCAATCACCGCCAAAACAACACCAATTACTCCACCAATAACGGAATTCTTCACAAGACTGGGG
>JAGCNA010000205.1 GCA_017646185.1 Clostridia bacterium | reverse complement strand
CTTACTGTGCCTCCGATAATAGTTTTTTCTACGTTAAATTCGTTGTCGGTAATAATAATGTCCGCATCCTTGCCGATATCGAGAGAGCCCTTGGTTGCGCCCATGCCGATAGCGTTTGCGGGGTTGAGAGATGCGCAGTTTACGCAATACCACAGAGGAAGATCGGTGGTGGTGTATACGTTCCAAACGCCCTTGTTCATCTTAAGGATACTGCCTGCGATAGTGCCGTCAAGCAATCTGCATTCGATACCCTTGGAAACGAAAGCGGTGCCGCCGAGAGTATACTGACCTTCGGGAAGTCCGCCTGCGGGGAGACAGTCGGTGATAAAGCACAGCTTGTCGCCCTTGAGCTTTGCAACGATGGGATACAAAGCGGGGTTAACGTGGAAGGTATCCACGATAAGCTCGGTGGTAACGTCGGAATTAAGCGCCGCGCCTACAACACCGGGGTTGCGGTGTGCGAGAGCTGTCATAGCGTTGAAAAGGTGGGTTGCGTGGGAAACGCCGTTTACGGTGGACTTATAAGCAGTGTCGTAATCCGCATCGGTATGGCCCATAGAAACCACAACGTCGGTATCCGCAACTATCTCACGGATAGCGGCGAAATCCTCGTCCATTTCGGGAGCGAGAGAGATTATCTTGATGATATCTGCATATTCCTTAACAAAAGCTGCGTCGGGCTTGAGTATGTATTTTTCGTCCTGCGCGCCCTTTTTCTTTGCGTTTATAAAAGGACCTTCTGCATGGCAGCCGAGAATGGCAGTACCGTTCCAGGTCTTGCTTTCTTCCTTGAGAGAACGGAGACATTCAAGAGCCTTGCGGATAACCTTCATATCTACTGTCATAGTGGTGGGAAGGAAGCCGGTAACACCGTTTGCCACGATACCTTCTGCAATGGTACGGATGCTTTCGGGTTCGCCGTCGCAAACGTCCTTGCCGAGATAGCCGTGAATGTGCAGGTCGATAAGACCGGGAGCTACATAGCCGCCTTTTGCATCGATTATCTCCGCACCTTCGGGAGCATTGTCGCATACGCCGCGGATAACGCTGTCGTAAACGAGAACCTTGCCCTCTACGATACGGTCTTTAAGAATTATTTTGCCGTTGATAATAGCCTTCATAAAGCACATATCCTCCATTTTTTGTCATTTGAAGTTATAATAACATATTAATTTCAAAATTGCAACGATATTTGTAAAAAATATCATCCGAAAATTATCTCTTCAAGCTGCTTTGCGTTCTCGGCAACAAGCACTTGTCCGCCCTTTAAAAGCTCTTCTTTTGTACGGAATCCCCATGTAACCGCCACGGGTATCATACCCGCATTGAGGGCGGTGGTTATATCCGAAGGGGAATCGCCTATATAAAGCGTTTTTCCGCACGAAACACCTGCTTCCGACGCCGCTTCCAAACACAGCGTGGGCGAGGGCTTGCGGGTATTCCCTCCCCTTTCTCCCAAAGCGATCTTTATATGCCCGCCAAAGAAACGGTCAACAAGATATTTGACGGCGGCATCACGCTTATTTGAAACCACTGCCATTTTTATTCCGCTTTCGTAAAGCCGCTTTACCAAACCGCATATTCCCTCGTAGGGCACGGTGGTATCCGCAATATGCGCCGAGTAATATTCGGAAAAATCATCAAATGCGGTTTCAAGATCCTTTTCCTCTGCGTAAGGGGGGCAGGCACGGCGGATAAGCATAGCGAATCCATCGCCTATGAATGACCTTACCTCTTCCTTTGTACGGGTGGGAAAGCCTCTTTTTTCAAGCACGTGGTTTACTGCGGAGGACAGGTCTCCGAGAGTATCCAGAAGGGTTCCGTCCAGATCAAAAAACACGGCGTCGTATCTCATTATTTTTCTCCTTTTCAAAACATGCGGACACAAATACAGCAGACTGTTTCAAAAGAAAAGTCTGCCGTTTCGATAGTACGATTAAATGCGTGCGCTTATGTAATCCGCAAGATCCTTGATGGTGCGAAGTTCGGAAAATTCTTCCTCGGACACAGTGGTGTCAAACTCGCTCTCAAACGCCATTACAATATCAACCAGATCCAACGAATCTGCGCCGAGATCCTCTATGAGAGATGCATCATCCGCTATACTCTCAGGCTCCAAACGAAGCTGTGCGGCAACAATGCTCTTTACCTTTTCAATCATATCCATTTTAATGACCTCCTGAAATTCGTACGGCAAACGTGCGCCGCATTATTTATAATAAAACAAAACGGCAAAAAAAGCAAGGACTTTTATTAATAAAGAAAAAAATAATTTATTTTGCCCCGATTCGTTGACTAAAACATCTTTTAATGATATAATATACTGATTATATTTTCGGTCAGGAGGACGGTTATGGTAGTATTGGGAATCGACCCCGGTTTTGCCACGGTAGGGTACGGCATAGTACGGTGCGAAAACGGTATTTTTACACCGATTTCATACGGCGCAATAACCACTCCCCCTCACACTCTTATAGAAAAAAGGCTTAAAGAAATATACGATTGTATGTGCCAGCTTATTGACACCTATAAGCCCGATTGTATGGCAATAGAAGAATTGTTTTTCAACACCAACCAGCGCACGGCGGTGGACGTTTGCCAAGCCAGAGGAGTTATGCTTCTGGCGGCGGAAAACAAAGGGATAAACACCTTTGAATACACGCCCCTGCAGATAAAGCAATCGGTGGTGGGATACGGCAGGGCGGAAAAGCAGCAGGTTCAGTATATGGTAAAAATGCTGCTCAAGCTGGACAGAACCCCCAAGCCCGACGATGCGGCGGACGCATTGGCAGCGGCAATATGTCACGGCACCTGTAATATGCACAAGTTTGGAGTTTAGAATATGTTTTATTATCTTAAAGGCAATCTGCAGTTTTTGTTTCCCGATTTCGCCGTTATAGACGCAGGCGGTGTGGGATATAAATTGACCGTTTCCAAAAACACCTTTGCATATCTTTCCCCTCTCTATGGAAAGACTGCTATGCTTTTTACACACATGGCTGTCCGTGAGGATGCTGTGGAGCTTTACGGTTTCGGAACGGAGGACGAGCTTTCCGCCTTCAAGCATCTGATAACCGTTTCCGGTGTAGGTCCCAAGGCGGCGATAAACGTACTTTCCACCTTTACCGCAGATGGGCTTGCTTCCGTAATAGCAAGCGGAGATGCAAAGACTCTTTCAAAAACTCCCGGTGTGGGACTTAAAACAGCGCAAAAAATAATACTTGAGCTTAAAGACAAGATAAGCGGAGAGATGGTTTCCTCTTCTCCCGCGGAAAGCTCTTTCGTTTCTGCGGCATCCGGCGGCGGAAGCGATGCGGTGGATACCCTTGCCGTGCTTGGTTATACCAGAGCAGAGGCGGTTGCCGCCCTCAAGGGTATTGACCCTACCCTCCCCCTTGAAACCATAATCGGTGAAGCGCTTAAAAAGTTAGCTTCAATGTAAGAGGTGCGATATGCCTATTAATCAATCCGACAATTTCCATACCGGCGCCGCTTTGGATACGGAAAACCGTCTTACCGCCACAAACGAGGTGCCCGAGGACAGAGATAACGAAAATTCTCTCCGCCCCAAGACATTGGACGAATACGTGGGACAGGAAACGGTAAAGGAAAACTTATCCGTATTTATGAAAGCCGCAAAGGCGAGAGATGATAACCTTGACCACGTGCTTCTTCACGGCCCTCCCGGCTTGGGAAAGACAACACTGGCTACCATAATCGCCGCAGAATTGGGCGTGAATATTAAGGTGACCTCCGGTCCCGCCATAGAAAAGCCGGGGGATCTTGCGGCGATACTTACCACTTTGGGACGAAAAGATATTTTGTTTATAGACGAAATACACCGTCTTTCCCGTTCCATAGAGGAAGTGCTTTACCCCGCTATGGAGGATTACGTGCTTGACCTTATGATGGGCAAAGGCCCCTCCGCAAGATCCATACGTATTCCCTTACAGCCCTTCACCCTTATCGGCGCAACCACGAGAGCCGGTCAGCTTACCGGCCCTTTGCGTGACCGATTCGGT
>JAGCNA010000204.1 GCA_017646185.1 Clostridia bacterium | reverse complement strand
TTTACCTCCG
Source organism: Clostridia bacterium (assembly GCA_017646185.1). GTDB lineage: Bacteria > Bacillota > Clostridia > Oscillospirales > CAG-382 > SFLA01. Next base: position 1,853 of record JAGCNA010000204.1, on the reverse strand, counting down.
AAATCTTTTTTGTAAATATAACACATATTGATGGGAATGTCAATTAAAAACAAAAAAACTGTTGAAAATTCAATCGAAAACGGTTATAATTGCAAAGAGGTGAAAAATATGTTCGAGGATGCACCTGAACTTATCCGTTCTTTTCTTTCATACAAATTGAACATACAAAACCGCTCCCCTTTAACCGTATCCGAGTATTATCTGGATCTTCGCACTTTTTTCAGATTTATCTTTCTTAACCGAGGTGATACGGAAGAGCCGGAGATGGAAAACGTTGATATTTCTTCGTTGGATACCGCATACGTTGAATCTGTTACCACGGCAGATATATACGACTATCTGTTATGGCTTGCGGAAAAAGGAGTAAAAGCTGTCTCCAGAGCAAGAAAGCTCTCTGCTATACGTGCTTTTTTTAAATATCATACCGCTAAATCACGCTTGATAAAGATTGATCCCTCAGAGCATATTGACTCCCCTTCGGTAAAACGCAAGCTCCCGAAGTTTTTGTCGCTGGAGGAAGCCAACGCTTTGTTGGATTCGGTGGATATGTCAGACGATAACGGCGAGCGTGATTATTGTATTCTTACTTTGTTTTTAAACTGCGGCATGCGTTTATCTGAGCTTGTGGGAATTAACCTTTCCGATCTGAGCCACGATCTTACACAACTCACGGTAACCGGTAAAGGAAGCAAACAGCGTAACATATACCTTAACCAAGCCTGCAGAGACGCCGTGCGCGCCTATATAAACGTGCGCGGACGTAATGCAACAAAACACGGTGATACGATAAAAGACAAAAACGCATTGTTTTTAAGCAGCAGAAACTGCCGTATATCCAACAAAACCGTTCAGTGGACGGTTAATAAATATCTTGAAAAATCAGGTTTAAGCGGAAAAGGATATTCGGTACATAAGCTTCGCCACACCGCCGCTACGCTGATGTACGATCACGGCGGAGTTGACGTGAGATTACTTAAAGAAATTTTGGGACACGAGCAACTTAATACTACCCAGATATATACACACGTGTCCGACAGACAAATAGAACAGGCTATGGAAAAAAATCCCTTAGCAAGCAAAAGGAAATAAAATGCTTATTAAAAAATATTTAATCAACGAAAATCATTGCAATAAAGACGGAAAAATAAAGCTTTCTGCTCTTCAACTCTTTATGCAGGAGTGCGCAGGAGAAGATTTTGATTCGTACGGTATAACGGGACGGGAAATGCGTGAAAACGGTATGGCGTTCGTTTTGACACGTGTCGCATTCGATATTTATAGTGAAATAAACCTTGGCGATACGGTTGAAGTTCTTACCGCCCATGACCATATCGAAGGTGTGAGCCTTGTTCGTGAATATGTTATCACTTCCCAAAAAGGATATTGTTGCCGTGCTACAACCATTTGGATTTTGCTTAATCTGAATACACGGCGAATTTTGCGCCCCGCCGCACTTGAGCATTACCCTCCTACCCTCAATTTGTTTAAGGAGCAGGTGGAATATGAAAAGCGGATTTTTTCAAAGGAAGATGCTTTAACACCGGTGCTGGATATAGTAATCGATAGCAGTTATATAGATGAAAACGGCCACGTAAATAACACATATTATCAGGATTTTGTTGCAAAAGCCATTGAAGGCAGATATTGTGACAGATTTCTTAACCATATTCAGATATCATATCTGCACGAAATTTTTGAAGGCGAATCAATAACCGTGTCGGGAATTTTTGAATGCGATACGGCGAGATTACGTGCTGTAGCGGGCGATAAATGCTCGTTTGAGGCAGTACTTAAATTCAGGAGTGAATGATGAGCAATAATTCAAAACGAATGATAGCTACAAACAAAAAAGC
>JAGCNA010000203.1 GCA_017646185.1 Clostridia bacterium | reverse complement strand
TATAAGGGAATTCAAAAAGCCTTCCCTGCTTACCTCGGTTACCGTTTCTCTGGAAGTGGTAATGGAGGTGCTCATTCCCTATATTACAGCAACCCTCATAGATAAAGGCATAGAGCAGGCGAACATGCCCGTTATAATCAGATACGGAATTATCCTTGTGGTAAGCGCGTTTTTGGTAATGCTCTTCGGCTTCCTTGCCGCAAAGTATGCCGCAATCGCTTCTGCAGGTCTTGCCCGCAACCTGCGCCACGATATGTATTATAACATACAGAATTTCTCTTTTACCAATATAGACAAATATTCCACCGGCGGTATCGTTACCCGTCTTACTACGGACGTAAACAACGTAACCATGGCGTACCAGATGATAATCCGTATGGCTGTCCGCAGCCCTATGATGATAATCTGGTCATTTATCTTTGCCGCCCGTATCAGCTTTAAGCTGTCTTTAATCTTTTTTGTAACCATTCCCGTTCTTGCGGCGGCGCTTTTATTAATAATGAAGTTCGCCCATCCTCTTTTCCAAAGAGTGTTCAAAACCTACGATAAGCTTAACGAGGTGGTTGAAGAGGACCTTCGCGGTATAAGAGTTGTAAAATCCTTTACCCGTGAAGAGACGGAAAAACAAAAATTCGGCGCAATTTCAAACCGCATTTATTCGGATTTCACCCGTGCGGAAAAGATACTCGCTTTAAACAACCCCGTAATGCAGGGCTGTATGTATGCAACCGTTCTCATTCTCGCTTGGTTCGGCGCAAAGGTTATTGCCCAAAGCGGCGGCAACGGTGATATCCCCGGGGGACTTTCCGTAGGTCAGCTTACCTCACTTATCACCTATGCATCCCAGATACTTACCAGCCTTATGATGGTTTCCATGATGTTTGTTATGATCACCATGTCCAAAGCATCTGCAGAGCGAGTTGCGGAGATCCTTGATGAAAAAAGCGATATAGTTAACCCCGAAAATCCCGTGTTTGAAGTAAAAGACGGCTCCATAGAGTTCGAAAACGTTGATTTTTCCTATTCCAAGGATGCGGACAAAAAGTGTCTGGATAACGTAAACGTAAAAATAAATTCGGGTGAAACCGTGGGAATTATCGGCGGTACAGGTTCTTCAAAATCCACCTTCGTTTCTCTTATTCCCCGTCTTTACGATGTACTTTCCGGCTCCGTTAAGGTTGGCGGCGAGGACGTGCGCAATTACGATATAACCACCCTGCGTGATAACGTGGCAATGGTGCTTCAGAAAAACGAGCTGTTTTCGGGCACAATAAAGGAAAACCTCCGTTGGGGCAACCCGCAAGCAACAGACGAGGAATTGGAGCGTGTATGCCGTCTTGCCTGCGCAGACGAATTTATACAGACCTTCCCCGAAAAATACGATACCCTTATCGACCAAGGCGGCGCAAACGTTTCCGGCGGACAAAAACAGCGTCTTTGTATCGCCCGCGCCCTGCTCAAAAAGCCCAAAATTCTTATTCTGGACGATTCCACCTCGGCGGTGGACACCCGTACCGATGCACTTATCCGCAAAGCCTTCCGCGAAGAAATACCCCACACCACCAAGTTTATTATCGCCCAGCGTATAAGCTCGGTGCAGGATGCGGATAAAATAATAGTTCTTGATGACGGTAAAATTTCCGCTTGCGGCAACCACGAATTTCTGCTTGAAAACAGCGACGTTTACCGCGAGGTATACAATTCTCAGGTAAAAGGAGGGGACAAAGAATGAGCAAACAAGAAAACCCCCGCCCCATGCACGGCCCTCCAGGCAGAGGTCCCGGCCCCGGAATGAGGGGCAAAAAGGTACCCCTTGATAAGGTTACAGCCAAGCGGTTAATAAAATATTTCAAGCCCTATTCCGGCAGAATTGCCTTGGTGCTGTTTTTTGTAATTCTTTCTGCGGCGGTATCCGTTGCGTCCGCCTTGTTTTTGAAAACCCTTGTGGATGAATATATCGGCCCTCTTGCAAAAAATCCCACAGAGGAGCTGTTTGCCGCATTGTTCACCGCTTTGATGGGTATGACAGTCATATACGGCATCGGTCTGCTTACCGGCTTTTTGCAAAACTTTTTAATGGCAAAGGTTTCTCAAGGCATATTAAAGACTATCAGAGACGATATGTTTAACCACATGCAGTCTTTGCCCGTAAAATATTTCGATACCCATTCTTTCGGCGAGGTTATGGGACATTATACCAACGATACGGATACCATCCGTATGCTTATCTCCCAGACCATACCCCAAACCTTATCCTCTGTGTTCACCATAATTTCCGTGGTGTTCTCTATGCTGTATAATTCCGTTTGGCTCACTCTGCTTTCCGTGCTGCTGCTCCTTTTGTCTACGGGCATTATCGGAAAGATAGGCAAAAACGCCGCAAAATACTTTATGCGTCAGCAGGAATCCTTGGGTAAAGAAAACGGATTTATAGAAGAAATGATAAACGGTCAGAAGGTTGTAAAGGTCTTCAACCGTGAAGAGATATGCAAAGAGCAGTTCGATAAAATAAACGATGAGCTTTGCAAAAACGCTACCGAGGCAAACAAGTTCGGTAATATGATGGGACCCCTGATGAACGCATTTTCCCATCTGCTTTACGTAGTGGTTGCGGTTGCGGGCGGTGCTATCGCCATTTACTGCATTAACCACAGCATAAACTTGAATTTCTCTATAGAAAGCCTTGTGCAGTTTTTTGGGAAAGAAAACCCCACCGTGTTCAACGCCCTTTCTTTGGGTATGATCGTTTCCTTCCTCACCCTCACCAAATCCTTTATGCGTCCCATTTCCCAGATATCCAATCAGGTAAACTCCATCGCCATGGCAATGGCAGGCGCAAAGCGTGTGTTCGCACTGCTTGACGAACAGCCGGAAGCAGACAACGGCTACGTAACCCTTGTTAACGCAAAGTATGTGGACGGCGTGCTTACGGAAGCTTCGGAAAAAACCGGTCTGTGGGCGTGGAAGCACCCTCATCAGGCAGACGGCACCGTAACCTACACAGAGCTTAAGGGCAACGTGGTGCTGGAGGACGTGGATTTCGGCTATACCGAGGAAAAGCAGGTGCTTCACAACATCTCCCTTTACGCCGAACCGGGTCAGAAGGTGGCGTTTGTAGGCGCAACGGGCGCAGGCAAAACCACCATTACCAACCTTATTAACCGATTTTACGATATTGATGACGGCAAGATACGTTACGACGGCATAAATATAAACAAGATACGCAAAGCCGACCTCCGCCGTTCTTTGGGCGTGGTGTTGCAGGACGTAAATCTGTTCACGGGCACGGTTATGGAAAATATCCGTTACGGCAGACCGGATGCTACCGATGAAGAGTGTATCGCCGCCGCCTGCCTTGCCAATGCGGACGGATTTATCCGTATGCTTCCCAAAGGGTACGATACCGTTCTTTCCGGCGACGGAAGCGGACTTTCCCAAGGTCAGCGCCAGCTTCTCTCCATTGCCCGCGCCGCCGTGGCAGATCCTCCCGTTATGATACTGGATGAAGCTACCTCCTCCATAGATACCCGCACGG
>JAGCNA010000022.1 GCA_017646185.1 Clostridia bacterium | reverse complement strand
GGTATGCTTAACGAGCCCTCAACCACAGCGTATTGCGGACATCCCGATTCTTTGGAATTTTACGAGGATTACAAAGTCTTTAAAGAAAAATACGAATAATTTTGCTCATTTATCTCTTGCAAAATTTTACTTAATTTGCTATAATTAACCCAAATATGAAAGGCGGTAATATAATATATGAAAACAATTAAAGGCACTTGGTTTGAATTCAAGCATCACAATATACCCGAAGGTAAGTACTGGAACCCTATCTGCCGTAAGTTTACGGACGAACAGTGGCGCGCAAAGGTAAGAGAAATGCACCACATGGGTATGGAATACGTTGTTCTTATGTGCTCCTCTCTCGTTTACGAGGACAGCGCAGAGGCATATTTCAATACCGATATTTTCCCCTTCCCCGAAGATATGGTTTGCAAAGATCCTATCGGTGTTTTGCTTGACGAATGCGATAAATGCGATATGAAGGTGTTCGTTTCCTGCGGCTTCTACGGCGTATGGACCCACACCTACGATAATATGACCTCTCCCGAAGTAACCGCACGTGCTTTCAAGGCAATGGATGAGCTTTGGGCGCAGTACGGAAACCACAAGAGCTTTTACGGCTGGTATTTCCCCGATGAAACCTGCATCAACGGTCACTTCCTTGAAGAATTTATTACATACGTAAACGCTTACAGCGCTCACGCACATAAAATCTCCCCCAATGCAAAGACTATGATTGCTCCTTACGGTACCAACATTCTCGTTGCAGACGAGCAGTATGTTGATCAGCTTAAGCGTATGGACGTTGATATCGTTGCATATCAGGACGAGATCGGTGTTCGCAAGTCTACTCCCGACCAGACCGGCGCATATTACAAGGCTCTCCGTGCCGCACACGATGCAGCAGGCAGAAGCGCACTCTGGGCAGATATGGAAGTATTTGAATTCGAAGCAGACGTATACCGCAGCGCACTTATCCCCGCCGCTATGGAACGTGTGGAAAAGCAGCTTGAGGCTATCTCTCCTTACGTTGACGTTGTGCTTTGCTATCAGTATCTTGGTATGTTTAACGAACCCTCTACCATCGCATACTGCGGACATCCCGATTCCGTAAGATATTTTGAAGAATATCAGGCATTCAGAAAGAAGTATGAAAACAATGAAGACTAAAATATTCGCCCTCTTCCTCGCCGCAGTTCTTTTGCTTTCGGCGTGTGTTTCCGGCGGCGGAGAGGAAAGCACCGTTCCCAATAATTCGGTTCCTCCCGTTGAAAAAAGCACTCCCGGGGTTGAAAACAGCACCCCTGCGGTTGAAAACAGCACACCTGCAGAGAACAGCACTCCCGTAGAGGAAAACAGTACTCCTGCGGAAAACAGCACCCCTGCAGACGAAACAAGTAAACCCTCCGAAGAAACCAGCAAGCCTGCAGAAGAAAGCAAGCCCGATGAAGGTGGTTCAAATGACGGCATATACTCCGGTCAGAGCATGGATACCCACGGTATGGACAGAAAGAAGTTGGAAGAATTCCTTGAAGATTCTCTGTTTGTTGGCGATTCCGTAACCGACGGATTTAAGCTTTACGTAAACAACTACGGCAATATGCCTTACGTAAACTTTTTCTCTGCCGCATCTTACGGCTATATCAACGCTTGCAAGGATAAAGCGACCTCCTCTTTGCACCCCAAGATAGGCGGTGAACGCAAATATATCTGGGAAGCGGTTGAATATTACGAAGCAGAGCGTGTGTTTATAAACTTCGGACTTAACGATTTCGGTTATATAACCGATACCAAGCTTGTTGAGTGTATGGATACTATCTGCAACAATATAAAGGAAGTTTCTCCCGAAACAGAGATAGTATTCCTTTCCTGCGGATTCTTTACAAAGAGTGCCCGTGATCAGGGTAAGGGCGTGGATAACGACCGTGTGCGCAACAAGAACGAAGTTGTGCTTAACTACTGCAAAGAAAACGGATACGATTTTATCGACGTTTCCTGGGTATATGCAGATGCAAACGGATATCTTAAGAGTGAATATTCTTACGATAACTACTGCCATATGAAGTACGATAAATACGATTTCTGGGAAGAAATTCTTATGGCGTATGCCGCAGATAAGCTTCTTAACCAGTACGAAAATATCGACACGATGTTAAAATGATAAGACTTTACGATATATCCCTGCCGCAAGGCAGGGATTTGCCCTCATATATACAAAATAAATACGGTAAGGTTTCTTTTTCCATATACCGCCGCAGTATAGACGCCCGCAGAGGACGCCCCCTGCGCACCGTGTATACGGTTGACATAATGACGGAATGCCAAGACGAGCTTGTTTCACGGTTTAAAGGTGAAAAATACGAGCTTCTCTCCGAAGAAGGCTATGTCTGCCCTCAAAAAAGCGGTTTTGATTGCCGTCCCGTTGTGGTGGGCTTTGGTCCTGCGGGAATGTTTGCCGCTTTGCTGCTTGCAAAAGCAGGGGCAAGACCCATTGTGCTTGAGCGGGGCAAAAGCGTGGACGAGCGTGTTAAAAGCGTTGAGCTTTTCTGGAACACGGGAATACTTGATCCCGAAAGCAACGTGCAGTTCGGGGAAGGGGGAGCAGGCAGCTTTTCCGACGGAAAGCTGAACACTCTGGTAAAGGATAAAAACTACCGGGGAAGATTCGTGCTTTCCACCTTCGTTTCCCACGGCGCACCCGAGGATATTATGTACGATGCAAAGCCCCATATCGGCACCGACCTTTTGCGGGGCTGTGTAAAGGGCATTCGGGAAGAGATAATCTCCTTGGGCGGTGAAGTTATATTCGGCGCCAGAATGACAGATATTCTGGTTTCGGGTAACTGCGTGTCTGCCGTTAAATACGTTAAAAACGGTGAAGAGAATGTTTTAAAAACCGATTCTCTGTTTTTGGGCATAGGCCACTCCGCCAGAGATACATTCCGTATGCTTGCGGAAAAGCATATAATTATGGAAGCGAAGCCCTTTTCCGTGGGTGTTCGTATCGAGCATCCCAGAAAAATGATCGACGATTCCCAGTACAGAGAGCATGCGCCCTTTTTGCCTGCCGCTTCTTATAAGTTATCCCATCATACGGGCACGGGCAGGGGAGTATATACCTTTTGTATGTGCCCCGGCGG
>JAGCNA010000202.1 GCA_017646185.1 Clostridia bacterium | reverse complement strand
TCCCGAATAGCCGCCTCCGTTATGCACGATCATAAAACCACCGTTTTCATAATTCAGCTTTATACACTCACCGGCGGGAGAGTCGTAGGAATAATACGTTGACATTATGGTTGCGTTTGAAAATTCAAGCAAAAACGCCTGCAGATCTTCTTCGGCAAGAGTCTTGGTTACGCTGATTTTTGTCAAATCCATAGGAACCAATTCGTCCGAGTGGTCGGGCACCCATGAACGGAACTCCTTTTGATTTGGGTTTTCATAGCTTATCAGTTCCACAGAAACTACATTTTGCTCAAGCGTTTTCAAATCATAATTTATCATATTGGGATCCATAGCGCATGAAACCAAGAAAACACAAAGCAAAGCCAAAAGAGCGAAAAAAACAGTTTTTTTCATAAAAATCCCCTTTTCTTTTATTGTAACATATAAAGCTTTGAATTGCAAGCTTTTGTGTAACAGCGTTGCGCCCGCAAACTGTTCGCAGGAAACTTCCGTCTGTAGTAGCCAAAGTCTGATTTCGGCAAGGAACTGTATAAACAAAAACAAAAATTCGAGAGATAAACTGAAATCTCTCGCACTATTATTACGGTTTATTTGTTTTTTGCGTTACGCAAAAAACTTCCAACGTTCATAGTTCATCGTTCATAGTTCATCGTTTATCGTTCATCGTTTTGCTCGCCCACTATTGCCCACAATTCGTCCTCAGTTGCCTCTATATCTGAAGTCGAGTACCTCACGTGGAGAACATCTCCCGGATGAATGTGGTTTTCACCGTGCTCGTCCACGCGGGAACCGTTCTTTTCCCCATGGTTTACCGAAAGCACAAACAGGTTATTGGGCCAGAAAATATCCCGCACCTGCTTGCCCACGGCGAAAGAGCCTTCCGCCACGGTTACGTGGGTATCTATCAAAACGGGACGGCTGCTTTGGAACATTTCCTCGTTGCGGGCTTCGATAACGCTGTCGTTAATAGAGCTCAGCCCCAGCACCTCGGTTATGGAATACGCCGCCGCAGAAACGATTATTACGGGAATAATATTTTCGTAGCAGGAAAGGGCTTCCACCCCGAAAAATACGGCGGTAAGGGGCATTTTCATCATACCGGAAATGCAGGCGCATATTCCCAGCGCCAGTATTACGGTGTAATATTCCTGCCCAAGTCCCAAATACTTTACACAGATATTTCCCAGAATACTGCTTACCACTGCGCCCAATGCGATAATGGGAAGGAATATACCTCCCGTAATGCCGTTTGTGTTTGCAAAAAGGGTTAAAAACCATCTCACAAGCAGTATTCCGAACAGCAAAAGTATGCTTTTATCAAACTCAAACAAACCCAAGGTAAGCTCGTGTCCCGTGGATATAAGGTCGTATGAAAGTATACCCAAGCCCAGAGTGATAGCGAGTATCACACATATCCGCAGATAAAAGGGCACCTTTGCAAACAAGGTCTTGGAAAAACGGTTTATATATTCATAAGATTTCAAAAACGCCGCCGCAAACACGCCCAATCCAAGTCCAACCCCAAGAGGGATCCACATATCCTTAAGTGAAAGCACCTTCAGCGCCTCTTCAAAGGCGAAAAGGCTTGTGTTTACCCCCAGCAGAGGCGACAGCACGGATGCGGTAAGTGCTGCGGAAAGCACGGAAATGGCAGAAACCATTATTATCATGGGAGAAATTCTGTGGTGCGCTTCCTCCACCGCAAACATCATACCGGAAATCGGTGCGCCGGTAGCCACGGAAAATCCTGCGCAGGCGCCGCCGGTCATAGCGTAACGGGAATAGGCTTTTTGCTTTTTTGCAAAAAGATCCACCACGCCGTTTCCCACGGCAGTACCCATCTGCACCGAAGGACCTTCGTTGCCCAAAGGCACGCCGATAAAGAAAGAGATAAGGGAAAGTATAAATACCCACACGAGGTTTACCGCCCAGCGGAAGGATATTATTCCCCGCATCAGGGCAATAGAGGTGGGAATTCCCCCTCCGCGCACGTTGGGATGCTTGGTAAGCACCGCCTTGTAAACAAGCGCCGCCGCGGCAATTACCGCCAAAGCGGGAAGGACTGCCCAAAGGTGGGTGCGCATAAATCCGTATGCGCTTTCGGAAAAATGTATTATCTTTACTGCGCAGAACTTGTATATCATTACAACCGATGCGGTTATCACACCCGTAAGGGATCCGAACACCACCGCAGGCATTATTAAGTTTATAATTCTTCTTTTTATCCGCTTTCTGTTTTTCATACTCTTTCTCCGAAAAACACGTTTTTAAATATTTTAATACGAATACATATTTTAATACAAATTAAACCAAAATGCAATAAAAAAGTAAAATCCGCCCGGCGCGGATTTTACTGATATCTTTATTCTTCGTTTTTGCCTTTTGCTATTCAACAACTACGGTTCCGTCTTCTTTTACGGTTATCTTCATACCGTCCTTGACGTAATCCAGAAATTCATCGCCCAGACAGTCAATAACGGGCATAGATGCGCCCTCCACCCACACGTCTGCAAGCACTGCGCCTGCGGCGGCAAGGGAATCTATATGGTTTGAAAACAGCAGGCAAGCGGGGCTTTTACCCATGGAGCAAGCGCAGTACAGCACCAATCCGCCGGTGGTGGAGCCGATAGTCTGGGGCAGACAAAGGGCTTTCCCCAAAAGAGGCTTTCCGTAAAGCTGTTTGTTGCTCTGGTCGCCGCATTTGACCTCTTTGTCTCCGAACTGCAACGCCATCTGAAGGGAAGCCAGTGTGTTGAAGCCTTCGGTGGTAACGACAGCCTCCGCCGTTACTTCACCGGGAGTAATAACTCTGCCTTTAAATTCTTTCATCAGCTTTTACCTCCCGTAATGGTTGTTAAAATTTCAGCATCGGTATAATATCTTGCGCTGGTGTAGGTTCTCAGCTTATTGGATGAGGTGATAACGGGCATCTTTTTGCAAAGAGGGTTGTTCATATACATAAGGGGGCATATATAAGAGGTAATAACGCCCGTTGCTTTAAGCCTTGCGGCGTATTCGGTTTTTTCAAACGCCTCCAGCACTCCGGGGGAAGCGGTGAACACGGTGTTAATAACAACCTTCTTTTTCCCCGTCTGCTTTAAACCTTCCTCTATTTTTACTGTCCAATCCTTTAACTGTTCAAGAGAAAGGTGGGGGCATCCCACAAAGCAAAGCTTAGGCTTCGCATCGGGATTTTTCCATATAACGGGATATTCCTTCTTTACCCGTTCCAGCTCCGCATCGTCTATAACGTAAACCTTTGCGCCCTCTTTTATAAGGCTTTCTCCCTGCTCAACCGCTTCGGGAGTAAGGTTTTCTATATGGTACAGTCCCACCGCGCCGTTGGATGCGGTAGCCGCGCCGAAATCCTTGAGATATGCGCAAGCCTTATCGTCAAGCTTTGTTCCCAGCCATTTATCCAGACCCTTTACGAAGGGAACGTCCTCCATTACCTTCATACCGATAGCGGAGCCCAGCAGCTGTGCTTCCGGCTTTTTGGTGGTTTTGATTTCCACTATCCAGGTAGCTTTTCTGCCCTCGTCGGTAAGCAGACCGAAATAGGGAACGTAACCCACAATAGAGCCCATAATATCGATAATACCGGAGTTTCTGTTGCATCTTGCACCAAGAACGGAATTTGCGTATACAACCGCGCTGGATTCAGCCCAACTGAGTATATCGCCTTTTTGGGGCTTGTTGCCCACCTCGTCCATATAGCAGGTGCAGGTGAATGCGTTTTTATCCATAAGTCCCAGCTTGTTAAGCTGACCTTCGTAAAAATCCTGCTTGGTATACATAAATTTATTAAAAACAAGGTTTTGCAAAAAGTTTGCGGGTACGTTTTTGTCCACGGGGCGGGGGTCAACGGAAAAGGTCTGTCCCGATTCCACACCCGCATCAATAAGCTGCTGCATAAGATCGTAAACGGGGGACATAACCTTAAGTCCGAAAGAGGTTACCAGATGGTTGTGCTTTGAGGTAACGGGCACCATTGTCTCCGCCTCAAAGGCTTCGCCGTACATAACCATGGTCTTCATAACCTTTGCCATGGTTTCTCCCTGTGCGCCGTCAAGAATTTGCTGTTGCTGTTCGGTAAGCTTCATATTTATATACACTCCTTACAGTTTCATTGCTATATCCCACGCCTGCCATATAACGGTGCGCAGGTTTCCTACCTTGCAGGCATCGCCGATCACGTGCACGCCCTTGGTAGCAACGGGGGCGGGGTTGTAGCCAACGGAAAGTATTACGCTGTCTGCTTCTATATCCTCGGTGGTTCCGTCGCCGTGTTTTATTGTTACGCTGTTTTCGGATATTTTAACAACGCCGGTCTCAAGATATACGGGCACGTTGTTGGTCTTAAAGCAATCACGCAAATAGCTTGTGTTCGCAAGGCATATACCGGGGGTGGTAATAAGATCGTCCTGCATTTCCACAATACGGGGCTTTTTGCCCTGCAGGAACAGATCGTATGCGATCTCGCATCCCGTAAGTCCGCCGCCGATAACCACCACGTTTTCGCCCACTTCCTTATTGCCCAGCAGATAATCCACCGCTTCCACGGCTTTTTCCACGCCGGGAATGGGAATACGCTTTGCCTTTGCGCCGGTAGCTACTATAATTTCGTCCGCTTCAAGGCTCTTTATATCGGTTATCTCGGTGTTAAGCTTTACTTCGATAGGATGAACGGTTATTTCACGTCTGTACCATTCGATAAGGGCTCTGTCCTTTTCCTTAAAGGAAGGCGCCGCCGCGGCAATAAATACACCGCCCAGCTTATCGGATTTTTCATACAGAGTTACCTTGTGGCCTCTCTTTGCGCAAAGTATAGCCGCCTCCATACCGCCGATACCGCCGCCGATAACGGCAACTCTCTTTTGCTTTTTGGCGGGAGCAACGTAATATTTCTTGCTCTGCATGGTTTCGGGGTTTAAAGCACAGCGGGCAAGACCCATAGTGTCGGTAAGCTCTTGGGTGTTTGCGTGTCCCTTGGAGGAAGAGAAGTTAAAGCATCCTGCGTGACAGCATATACAAGGCTTGATTTCTTCTTTTCTGTCTTCTATCAGCTTGGTTATCCACTCAGGGTCAACAAGGAACTGTCTTGCCACGCCCATAGCGTCTATTTTGCCTTCCGCAACGGCTTGTGCACCGGTTTCGGGATCCATTCTGCCTGCGCACACCACGGGAATATCCACAAACTTCTTTATGTGGGCAACGTCCTCAAGGTTGCAGTTTTCGGGCATATACATAGGGGGATGCGCCCAATACCAGCTATCGTAGGTGCCGTTGTCCGCATTAAGCATATCGTAGCCTGCATCCTGCAGATATTTTGCGGCTTTTTCGCTTTCTTCCATGTTTCTGCCCACCTCGGTGTATTCCTCGCCGGGCATTGCGCCGTAGCAAAATCCCTTCATTTTGGACTCTACGGAATAACGGAGCGAAACGGGGAAATCCTCACCGCAGGCTTCTTTTATGGCTTTTACAACCTCTGCGGCAAAACGGTAGCGGTTTTCAAAGGATCCGCCGTAATCATCGGTACGCTTGTTGAAAAATTCTATTGCAAACTGGTCAAGGAGATATCCCTCGTGTACGGCGTGAACCTCAACACCGTCAACACCTGCGTCCTTGCACAGCTTTGCCGTCTTTGCAAAGGCTTCTATAATTTCGTGTATCTGCTCCACCGTCATTTCGGGGCACTCAATATCGTGGGCCCAGCGGGAAGGCTGCTTGCTGGGGGAAGCCAGCTCGTGGTTGGTGTCTATAATGGGTTTTATAAGCGCTCTCGTAAATTTGTTTTTATGTAAGGGTGCAACCAGCTCGGTTATCGCCCAGGAACGTCCCATTCCCGCAGTAAGCTGAACAAACAGCTTGGTATCGGTCTTGTGGATCTCGTCCATAAACACCTTAAGGTCCTTAAACATCTTGGGGTTTTGCCACAGCCATTTTCCCCAGAAGGTATCTCTTAAGGGGGCAATTCCGGGGATAATAAGTCCCACGTTGTTGTTGGCTCTTTCCAAAAACAGCTTTGCCGCTTCCTTGTCAAAGTGGCAGCCGCCCAGCTCAAACCAGCCGAACAGAGAAGTTCCGCCCATAGGGCACATAACTATTCTGTTTTTTATCTCCACGTTCCGTATTTTCCAGGGGGTGAATAACGCCTTGTAACCGGCATCCATATCTGATCGCTCCTTTAAATTTATATAACGTATAAATTATAATCAAAAACTATGCCCGTGTCAAGATGTTGATTATTCAATATCTCCGAAGGGAACAAAAAATCCGCCTTTTGAAGCGGATTTTTTTAATGCTTGTTATTAGTCTTTTTTGTAGCCTACGTTCTTTTCCTTTTCGGGGCTGAACTTGAAGTTGGAGATGGAAGCTACGAGGGGATAAATACCGAGAGTAAGGGGAGTGAGCCAGAAATATGCGCCGGTTCTGCTGGTGTAGCCTTCGGGCTTAAGACCGGAGTGGTTGATGATGATACTGCCGATCCAACCGAGGAAGAAGGTAAGTAAGAAACGTTTTGCATTCATAATATTAGCTCCTTTAAAAATTTTGATGTTTAATTTTAATACATTTTTAACAAATTGTCAACATTTTTTACAAAAATCGTCAAAAAGATAAGTGTTTCTTTTTTGTTGCGTCACACCAATCAGAAAAACAACAATTTTCCCGCCGCTAAAGCAAATATACAGAACAGCGTGAACGGTATTCTCGGCACCTCTGTTATCTCGTGCATATTTGTCCCTCCTTAAAAAAAAGTGCGGGTGAGTATACATTCTTCCTATATATTATATAAAAGCAAAATCTGCAATGGTTTTTTGCGCAACACGGTCAAGGAGGAATGAAGCAAAGCGTTCCGTATCGTTGCAAGGCAACACTTCATTAGCGAAGCGTCTTCATAGCCGAAGGCGGCTTCATTTTTCATGCGCCGTCAGGTGCGCTTCGTTTCCTTTCGCGGTGTTAAGAGAAGCGATAAGCATTGCACGAAGGCCTGCACAAGCTGAGTCTAATTCTTTATATTGATTTTCGTTTAT
>JAGCNA010000201.1 GCA_017646185.1 Clostridia bacterium | reverse complement strand
GCGGTGGACGAAGAAAAGATAAAAAGGTTTTTAAAAGCAAGAAAAGACCTTACCGAGCATTATTTAAAAAATGGGAAAATCCCCGTAAAGCACAAGTTTTTTACATTAAACAGAAGAGTTTTTTCTCTGCGTAACGATATTATTGAGGTGTACGCCTTTAAAAGCGGAGAGATTAAAAGCATAAATCACATAAAGGAAGCATTCTGATGAAATACTACAGCACACGTGATACCCAAAAGAAATATTATACTGCCCCCGAGGCGATCTGCAAAGGTCTTGCACCCGACGGAGGCTTGTTTATACCCGAAGAAATTCCCACCCTTACCAAAGAAGAAATAAACGCCTTTTACGGCTATGAATACAACCAAATAGCGGCAGAAATTCTGTATAAATTCTTCCCCGAGCTGGGCAAGGAAGAGATTGCGGCAGAATGTAAAAAAGCATACGCTTACCCCAATTTCGACCCGTCCCCCGCACCCGTAAAGGTTTGCGGAGACACCGCTTTTCTTGAGCTGTGGCACGGTCCCACCTGCGCATTCAAGGATATGGCTTTGCAGATAATGCCCAGACTTCTCTGTATGTCTATGAGAAAGTGCGGCGAAACCAGAACTGCCCATATCGTTACCGCCACATCCGGCGACACGGGCAAGGCGGCTATGGAAGGCTTTAAGGATCTTGAGCAGACCCGCATAACCGTATATTATCCTACCGACGGCGTTTCCGATACACAGAAAAGACAGATGGCTACCCAAGAAGGCAACAACGTAAACGTTATTGCCGTGCGCGGTAATTTTGACGATGCACAGTCTGCGGTAAAGGCTATTTTTGCCGACGAGGATATTAAAAACACCGCCGCAGAGCAGGGCGAATTCCTTTCCTCCGCAAACTCCATAAATATTGCCCGTCTTGTTCCTCAGGTGGCTTATTACGTTTCTTCCTACATTGACCTTGTAAGACAGGGCTTTATTAAGGAAGGCGAAACCCTTAACGTATCCGTGCCCACCGGTAACTTCGGCGATATTCTTGCAGGCTGGATAGCAAAGAAAATGGGTATTCCTTTGGGAAGACTTGTTTGTGCATCCAACAAAAACCGTGTGCTTACCGATTTCTTTGTGACCGGAGTTTACGATATCCGCCGTCCCTTCTATGCAACAACTTCTCCTTCTATGGATATTCTTATAGCGTCCAACCTTGAAAGATTGCTTTGCTTCGATTTCGGTCCCCAACAGACCAAAGCGTTTATGGAAAGCCTTAAGGAAGACGGTATATTCTCCCTTACCAAAGAACAGCTTGATGAACTTGAAGCAGAGTTCGGCTGCTCCTGCTGTGATGACGAAAGCACGGCACAGATCATTGAACACGTATTCAAAGAATACGGCTATACCATAGATACCCACACCGCCGCTGCGGTTATGGGCAGCACGGGAAAATGTATGGTAGTTTCCACCGCTTCGCCTTATAAATTCGCTCCTGCGGTTGCGGAGGCGCTGGGTGTGAAAGAAACCACCCACGAAGCGTTGAGCAAGTATACGGGAACCCAAATCCCCGCACCCTTGAAGGATATTTACAAAAAAGAGATCCGCTTCACCCGTGTAGTGGATAAAGCGGATATAAAGAAATCTCTTTACTTGCAGTGACGGCAGTCTTCCGCAGACTTAAAGGTTTCGCAAGCGGTCTGGGAAGAGCATTCCGCATGGGTAGGGCCCACGTTTATCTTGGGCGCTGTGCAAATGCGCTGTTCCGCATGGTAAATGCAATCGGTAACGTTGCAATCAATACCGTGGTTTACGTGTTTTTGTTCCATTAATTATCCCTCCGTTTCATATACAGTTTGCCCAAAACCATTAAAAATTATTCTTTATTTAGTTTAAAGGCGGTGAAGATCCTATGGCGGTATTCGTAATAGCAGACCTGCATCTTTCCCACGATGCGGACAAGCCTATGGACGTTTTCGGCGCAAAATGGGAAAATCACACCGAAAAATTAAGAGAAAACTGGCGCACTACCGTTAAGGAAACCGACACGGTGGTGATCGTGGGGGATATTTCCTGGGGGCTTCGGTTTGAAAACGCGGTGGAGGATCTGGCGTTTATACACTCTCTGCCGGGGAAAAAGATAATTTCCAAAGGAAACCACGATCTTTGGTGGCAAAGCGCAAAAAAGCTGAAAGAATATAAAGAAGCTTCCGGCGCAGACAGTATTGATTTTCTGTACAACAACGCTTACCTTGCGGAAGATCTTATTATTTGCGGTACCCGCGGCTGGGTGGAAGAAAACGGGGCAAGCGAAAAAGACAAAAAAATCATTGCCCGTGAAGCAGGCAGACTTAATCTTTCGGTAAAAGAAGCGCTAAAGCTTAAAGAAGAAAACCCCCAAGCGGAAATAGTTTGTTTTATACATTATCCCCCCACAAGATCTCTTACCGAGGTAATGCGGGAAAACGGTATAAGACGTTGCTGGTACGGTCATTTGCACGGGGCGATAAAAGAATACCTGCCTCAGCATATTGACGG
>JAGCNA010000200.1 GCA_017646185.1 Clostridia bacterium | reverse complement strand
CCTTCCCGTTATGCTTTGCTTGCGGATTATATTGATGCATGGGTCAAAGCTGAGGGAAAAGCACCTGCCGTAAGCCAGCTTTTCATCATAGGACACGGTGTAAACGGCAAACACGATTTTAATAACAACGGCGCATTTTCTACCGATTATATCGGCGGAAACTATAATTATCCCGATGCTACGTACGCCCAGCGCCAAGAGATATGGAACGATCATTATAACTATACTTTAGGTCTTCTTTATTTCTTGACAAACGATCCCTCTGTTCACGCCGATGTAAGAAAAGGTATGTCTGCGTGGGGACTTCCCAAGGATGAATACGTAGATAACAACAACTGGACTTTCCAGCTGTACGTCCGTGAAGGCAGAAGAATGATCGGCGAGTATGTAATGACTCAAAAGGATATCCGAAAGGGCGGGGGAGTAGACTTAACAAAGCCCGACACTATCGGTATGGGCTCCTACAACAGCGATTCCCACAACGTTCAGAGATATATCACGGCAGACGGATATATCAGAAACGAAGGCAATATGGAGGTTAACGTAGATCCTTACGAAATTCCTTACAGAATGTTGTTGCCCAAGAGAGCCGAAGCGGACAATCTGTTGGTTACTTGTACCTTTTCCGCAAGCCACGTTGCTTATTCCACCATCCGTATGGAAGTTCAGTATATGATCATCGGTGAGGCAGCGGGAAGAGCTGCGGCAATTTCGGTACAGGATAACGCAAAAGTTCACGATATAGATGTGACTAAATTACAGCGCAGCTTAAAAGCAAACGATGCGGTTCTTACCTTCACCAAGCCCGAATGGATGAATTGCGAATTTGAAGAATCCTTTGATAATACAAATAAATGGATAATAGCCTGCGGTCCGGACAATGAACCCGAAATTACTCAGAATGCGTCTTTTGTAAACCTTTACAGAAGTCCTATGTCAAATTATTCATATATCACAAGAAAAAATTTCTTGGCACCTACCACCAACTTTACATACGGCTTCAGGGCAAAGCTCAATTCAACGGGAATAACAGAGGTTACGGTAAGAAGCGGCGAGTATCTTATTATGCTTATCTTGAACCGCAACGACGATAAGTCGGGCTCAATATCAAGCGATTATATTGATCCTGTCAATTCAACAAATCTGGATACTTCGGTATGGCACGATTACAAAGTGGTTGTAAAGAAGAGCGCAGATAAACAGTATACTTATGATCTGTACGTGGACGGAAAACTCTTTTGGGCTAACGCTTCCACAAATCCCTTGGGAGTCAATGTCAGCAGTATGTTTAAAATCGGTATAGATTCGGAGACTGTTGCCGGACAGCGAACAACCTTGAACGTGGATGTGGATTCTGTTTATGTTCGACTAAATTAAGGTGCAGTAGTTGATAACCGGCATACGGCTGTTTTACGATATCATTGAAAACAAATACGGCGGCAAGGAGAGAATCCTTGCCGCCGTTTGTTTTTTTACTGTAAATTTATCGGCTTATCTTTGAACTTGTGCTTTTTCTGAGAACGAGCAATCCGACTACGAGTATGAACGGGAAAATTGCAGCCGCAAGCAATCCTGTTTTCAGATTACCGCCTGCCATTTCGGAAAGACTTCCCACCATAGCGGGGCTTACCATAGCGCCGGTATCGCCGGCCAATGCCAGGAATGCAAACATTGCTGTGCCGCCTCTTGGGCATTTCTGCGAAGATATGCTGATAGACCCCGGCCACATAATACCGACAGCCAAACCGCAAAGCGCACAGCCTGCGAGCCCGAGAATGGGCGCCGTGGACAGCGAAGCCAATAAATAGCACCCTGCGCACATTGCGCCGCAGATGAGCATTACCTTTGTCAGATCAAGCTTTTCGCTGAATTTACCGTACAGCATACGGGATATTCCCATAAACATAGCGAACAAACACGGACCTGCCAAGTCGCCGATCGCTTTGGAAACGCCGATAGCAGATTCGGTAAAAGCCGATGCCCATTGAGCCATAGTCGCTTCGGACGCACCCGAACACACCATAAGAACTATCATTAACCAGAAGATAGGCGTTTTCAGCAGTTTGCCGATACTCATACTATTACCGTCCTCCACCAACCGTTCTATAGGGCAGTTAATAAAGTTGAAGGTGTTGTATAACGGCACCAGCGCCCAAATAAAAGTAAGTATCTTCCAGTTCTCTATACCGAATACCGCAAAAAAGAGGGTGGAACCCAAAATGACACCCATCGCACCCCAACAATAGAAGGAATGCAGTAAGCTCATCATTCCGTCTTTGTTTTCAAAGGGGCAGGCTTCAACGATAGGGCTTACCAAAACCTCAATAAGCCCGCTGCCGATAGCATACAGCACTACCGAAATTAAAATACCGATAAACGGTACGGGAAGTGCCTCCGGCAAAATTGCCATCAAGATGAGACCTGCAGACGACAACACCTGAGATGCGACAACGCAGGCGCGATATCCTATTTTGTCGGCAAATTTTGTAGCCGCAAGGTCAACAAGCAGTTGTGTTAAGTAAAATACCAGTGGAATCAATGCAATCTTTTCCAGTGTGATTCCGTATGTGCTTTTGAAAGTTAAAAACAAAAGCGGTGCAAAATTTGCAGATATAGCTTGCGTAACAAAGCCTAGATAACAAGCCGCCAGCGTCTTTTTGTAGTTCTTTTGTTTTGTCATAATAATTCCTTTGTTACATCTGTTTTTATATCAAAGCCGTGAATTTCCAAAGCTTTAATGCTGCGCCGAAACGTTCGCTCTGTTTCCGATAGTTTTAAATCATTATAACCATCAATCGGTGGTTTGTAAAGTAGATAATAAGTAAATTTCGCTTAACCTTTCATTCTGAAAATCCGGCATTTTTCGGGGGGATACAAAACACTCCCGGTAAATGCCGTAAAAGCACAAACGAGGAGCTTTGGGTATGTTAACTCTGGCTTGGGAGTTTTTCAAGGTCTTTACAAAAGTGTTCGCCAAGGGATTGATGTGTTTGATTCGATGTGGTATAATACAATAAAATCTGCAGACAAGAGGTTTAAGATGGAAAAAGGACGCATTATATTTTTAAACGGCGTAACCAGTGCGGGAAAAACTTCTATAGTCAACGCTTTTCAGGAGCGCGCCGGCGTGTTTTATTATGCTTTAAGCAACGATATGTTTCAGCAAACTGTAGGGCTCAAGTATCTGCGTGAGGATTATTGGAAGCATATTTGCGATGCGGTTATTATGTTGTACCATACCGCTAAGCTTTTTTCTGATATGGGTCACAATGTTGTGATCGACGGTATTTTAATCGAAAGAGAAGAAATAACACCTCATTACAGGCAAATGCGGGAAATACTCAAAGATAATCCTCTTGATTTGGTTGAGGTATACTGTCCCCTTGATATATGCAAAAAAAGAAACATTGAAAGAGGCGACAGATACGAAACACAATCCGAGGAACAAGCTGCGCTGATGGCTAAAAATATTGATTATAAGCTTAGCGTCGATACAAGTCTGCACAGTTCAATAGAATGTGCGGATATGATTATAAAAACGCTACTTGGATAGCAATATAAAGAAATAAACAGTCGATTAAAATAACTACAAGAATATCGATAAATACGGCGACGGAACTGCGGCGTTTGCGGCAGAAGCCATCGAGATATATTGCAGAGGTAAATGATATGTTTGATTTTAAAAACAAAGTTGCCGTTGTAACCGGCGGTGCGCAGGGCATCGGAAAATGTATCTG
>JAGCNA010000199.1 GCA_017646185.1 Clostridia bacterium | reverse complement strand
GGTAATCAAGGATTTCAAGAAAATCCTCGGGCCAAGGGCAGGTTACCCAGTTGGGATGCTTGGATTCTGGGCAATCGCCGGGACAGCCGGAGAAGGTTACAACCGTATCCACGCCAAGCTTTTCTGCCAAAAGCACCGCATCTCTGAAATCTGCACGCCAAGCAGCCGCCTTTTCTTTATCGGGGTGAACGGGATTGCCGTGTACGGACAGAGTCTTTACGGGCATTCCGAATTCTTCTATGGTAGCCTTGAATTCTTCAAAGGCTTTTTCATCGTTAAGAAGCACCTTGGGGTCGCAATGAGCTTTGCCGGGATATCCGCCGCAGCCCAGCTCAAGAGATTCTACGCCGATAGAGCGGAGATATTCAAGCGCTTCGCGGAGAGACATACCGCCCAGCAGATTAGTAAGTACGCCAAGTGTCATATCTGTGAAACTCCTTAGTTTTCTTCGTTGAAGTAATAGGGCTTGCCGGTCTTAGCGGATTCATAGATACCTTCCAGTATCTGAGATACGCAGTAAGCCTGTTCGGGAAGAACAACAGGATCCTTGTCGTTAATAACTGCATCTATCCAGAGAGCAGCTTCCATATCGGAGGGAGAGCCGGAGCCAACGCCTTCATAGAAATCTGCGCCGCCTGCTTTAAGATCGGGAGTAAGAGAATATCTTCTGCCCTGACGGATACCATTCATACGAACGCCGTTGTTCATATCAATACCTGCTTTGGTACCGCAAAGGGTGGTGCAAGCTTCACGGGGATCCAGTATGTTAAGAGCCCAAGAGGATTCAAGCAGAACGGTTGCGCCGTTTTCCATTACGATAAAGCCGAATGCGGAATCTTCAACGGTAAACTGTTCGGGATCCCATTCGCCCCAAGCGTTGCCGGAGGGAACTTCCTTCTTAAGCTTTTCATAGGTAGTACCAACACAGAACTTGGGCTTGTAGTTGTTCATAGACCAAAGAGTAAGGTCAAGTGCGTGAGTACCGATATCGATAAGAGGACCGCCGCCCTGCTCGTATTCGTTAAGGAACACACCCCAGGTAGGAACTTCGCGACGGCGAAGTGCGGTTGCCTTTGCGTAGTAGATATCGCCCAGATTGCCTTCATCACATTCTTTCTTGATGAACTGAACTTCGGGACGGAAACGGTTCTGATAACCGATAGAAAGCTTTTTGCCGGTGCGCTTTGCAGCCTCAACCATCTTCTTTGCTTCAGCAGCGTTGATAGCCATGGGCTTTTCGCACATTACGTTCTTGCCTGCTTCAAGAGCATCTATAGTAATAAAGCTGTGGCTTCTGTTGGGAGTACAAACGTGAACTACTTCGATGGACTCATCCTTAAGAAGTTCTTTGTAATCTTCATACACCTTTGCATCGGGAGTGCCGTATGTTTTTGCTGCTTTCTCTGCCTTTTCTACGATAATATCGCAAAATGCAACAAGCTGTACGTTGGGAAGCTTGTGAAGAGAAGGAAGGTGCTTCTGATTAGCGATACCGCCGCAGCCGATAACGCCGACTTTTACGATTCTGTCTGCCATAGTTTTGTATTCTCCTTAAAAAAATAGTTATTTATTATTTTACCTCGCGGTAATATTTATAATATGCCATAACTGTACGTTCTTTATCTACTGTACGGTCGTATCCGGTAATAACCACACCGTCCAAGGACAAAAGCTCCCAGATGGTGAGGGTGTCTATCTCTCCGCAAAAAACGGTGTTGCTTTCGCAAATGATCTCCAATATACCGTTTTTTACGACAAAAAATCCGCTTTTGCCGATTATGGTATCGGTATAATCATCGTTGCGCTGAAGCACGCATTTTATAAGCTTATCGCTTATGCGGTCTGCCATATAACGCTTGAATTCAACGCTTGAGGTATCCTTGGGCGGACGTTTTTTCCTTGAAAAAAGTCCCATATCCGTTAATCCTCTATGAACAAAAGCTGTTTCATCATCTTTAGGGTAAAGGCAATGCCCTTTGCGCCAAGCTCGCCCTGCCAGGTTTCGGAATGAGGCTCTATGGACATTACGCCGTTGTAGCCGTGCTTGCGCATAATTGCTACCAAAAGTCCCCAGTTGATAGAATCCATTCCTGCGGGAGGATCGTCAAATCTGCCGCCGCCGATATCAACGGTGCCCTTTACGTGCATGTGGTAAAATTTGCTTCCGTATTTTACCGCTTCATCCTGCCAGTTTCTTCCGCCGATAATGGTATGGGAAGGATCGAACTTAATGCCCAGTGCGGGAAGATGATCGTGAATAATATCCCATTCGTGGGGCTTATTGGTATATGCGTTCCAGTTACAGTTGTAGGTGCATATCTTTACGTCATCCCCAGCGTAATCCATAAGGGATTTGAAATAATTGATAGTAGCGGTTACGTTTGCGTAGTAGGAAAGTCCGTCAATATAGTTACAGCCTGTAACGTATACGGGACAGCCTATCTTGCGGCAAAAATCTATAAGCAAAAATTCATCCTTTTGCTCTTTTTCGTTTATACTGCCGTCTTCGTTTATTCTGAATCTTCCCCAACGTCCCACAGAAGCAACCTTAACACCGGTTTCTTTGCAGGCGTTTATTACGTCATCTGCATTGAGGGAATATATCTCGTCCCCGTTAAGGCAGAATTCCGCGTTATTAAGTCCCAGACTCTTTACCCAGCGGATACCGTCCCCGTTGGGCTGATAAGTGATAATACCAAGTTCTATCATTATTTCTTAATATCCTCCTCTGATTCCCGTACGATAAAGATCGGACGTTTTTTGGTTTCCATATAGGTGCGGGAAAGATATTTTCCCAAAATACCGATGCAGAAAAGCTGTAATCCGCCTACAAAAAGTATTACGCACAAAAGAGATGCCCAGCCGTTTGCGGAAGGCACACCGCAAAGCGCGCGGATTATTACTATTAAAATTCCGATAACCGAAAGTATGCAAAGAGCAAATCCGGAAAAAGAGGATATATCCAAAGGAACGGTGGAGAAATTGTAAATACACTCAAAGGAGTATTTAAGCAACTTCCAGAAGGACCATTTGGTATTGCCTGCTACACGCTCTATATTATCATATTCAAGCCATTTGGTTTTAAAGCCTACCCAGCAGAAAATACCCTTGGTAAATCTGTTGTATTCTGTCATGGAAAGTATGGCGTCCACCATACGTCTGCGCATAAGACGGAAATCTCTTGCGCCCTCCACCAGCTCGGTATCGCTTATCTTGCTCATTATTTTATAAAAAGCGCGGGCGCAGAAGGAACGCACGGGGGGTTCCCCATCCCTTGTCTTTCTTCTGGTTGCCACACTGTCATACTTGCCGTAACGCACAGCTTCGTACATTTCGGGAAGCAATGAAGGAGGATCCTGAAGGTCCGCGTCCATTATAGCAACGTAATCGCCCTTTGCGGCGGTAAGTCCCGCATACATTGCCGCTTCCTTGCCGAAATTACGGGAAAAGG
Organism: Clostridia bacterium; assembly: GCA_017646185.1. Classification (GTDB taxonomy): domain Bacteria; phylum Bacillota; class Clostridia; order Oscillospirales; family CAG-382; genus SFLA01. The sequence continues at coordinate 1,082 of JAGCNA010000199.1, read as the reverse complement.
AAAGATAACGTATACGGCTGTCGTTTTGGGCAAGAATACGAAGCTTTTTAAGTGTATCGTCTTTAGAACCGTCGTCCACGCAGATAATCTCAAGATCTGCATCCAGACTCTTTGCAACGGTTGCTATTTCTTTGTAAAAATAAGGTAGCGCCTCGCTTTCGTTATAGCAAGGAACGACTATTGAAATAAGGTCTTTTTTCTTTACTGCCACGGTCAAAACCTCCTCACGTACATAATACCACTTGGGCGGTATTTTGTCAATTTTATTTTCCTATTTTTTGGGTTACTATTGATTTTATTTTGCCCATATGCTAAACTTATTATATATTTATATGTAGATTTTTTAAAAGAGGTGGCATTATGTCCGAGTTTGCATCTCTCCGTACGGAGAGCACTAATCAACAGACAAAAAATATTGACAAGCTTGATGCTTTGGGAATCGCAAAAGCTATTAACGATCAGGATAAGACAGTGGCTGACGCGGTGGAAAAAGCCCTGCCCGAAATTGCAAAAGGTATAGATCTTTATGCAGAAATACTTTCCGGCGGCGGAAGAGTTTTTTACGTTGGCGCAGGCACCTCCGGCAGACTGGGCGTGCTTGATGCAAGCGAATGCCCTCCCACCTACGGTGTTTCCGCAGAAACGGTACAGGGTATTATTGCGGGAGGAAGAGATGCGGCTTTTGATTCTATAGAAGACGCAGAGGACGACCCCGAATCCATTGTAAGACAATTAAAGGCAAAGGATTTTTGCGAAAAGGACGTTTGTATCGGTCTTTCTGCCAGCGGCTCTGCGGCGTGCGTGCAAAACGCGCTCGTTTTTGCCCGTTCCATAGGCGCAAAGACTATGTGTATTTCCTGCAATTCGGACAGCGCACTTATCCCCCTTTCCGATGTGGCAATGATCGCAGTGGTGGGAGCAGAGGTAATCAACGGTTCCACCCGTATGAAGGCGGGTACTGCACAGAAAATGATACTTAATATGCTTTCCACCGGCGGAATGGTGCGCACCGGCAGAGTAAGAGGTAATTATATGGCATATATGGTTCCCTCCAACAAAAAGCTGGTGGACAGAGCTATACG
>JAGCNA010000021.1 GCA_017646185.1 Clostridia bacterium | reverse complement strand
TGACACGCAGAAAAGTGGAAAACGTAAGCGTTTTTTACAGAACCATAGACGATACTGCGGTTATCGAGGTGCTTCAGTTTACCCAGACCACGGCGGCAGATTTCAGAAAAGCACTTGAACAGGCTAAAAAAGATAATGTAAAACATTACGTTTTTGATATGAGAAATAACGGCGGCGGCGATCTTAACGCCATTGTAGAAGTTTTGGATATGCTGCTTCCCAAGGGAACCATTCTCACTGCATCCGATAAAAACGGAACCGTTATACAGACCTATTCCTCTACCGACAAAGAATCTCTTGACGCACCTATGGCGGTGCTTATAAACGGAAACACCGCTTCTGCGGCAGAGCTGTTCACAGCGGCACTCAGAGACTACGATATGGCCGTAACCGTGGGAACCACTACCTATGGTAAGGGTGAGATGCAAAGTCTTATAACCCTTGAAGACGGAAGCGGAGTAAGAATTTCCACGTATTTTTATAATCCTCCCTGCGGAATAAACTACGAAGGTATCGGCATTGTTCCCGATATCGAGATAGATCTTCCCGAAGAACTGGCAAACAGATATTATCTTATTACCGACGAAGAGGACGTCCAGCTTCAGAAAGCACTTGAGGCTGTTAAAAACGAAGATTAAAATATTCATATATAAAAAAGAGGTAACAAAATGGCAAAGCAGATTTTTGTATCCAAGGAAGGATACCAGAAGCTTGAAAACGAGCTTGAGCATCTTAAAACAGTAAAGCGTAAAGAAGTTGCAATGGCGATCCAGAAAGCACGCTCTTTCGGCGACCTTTCGGAAAACAGCGAATACGACGAGGCTAAGAACGAGCAGGCTGAAATTGAAAGCCGTATCGCTATGCTGGAGGTAACTCTGGAAAATGCCACCATCCTTGATGATAAGGATATAAAAACAGACAAGGTAAGCGTTGGTAACTCCGTAAAGATTTACAATATCGCTACCGAACAGGAAGAAGAATACCGCATTGTCGGCTCTACCGAATCCGATCCTATCGAAGGAAAGATTTCCGATGACTGTCCTCTGGGCAAGACCCTTCTCGGTCAGCGCGTTGGCGATTCCATTAACGTAGAAACTCCCGGCGGTATCGTTAAGTACACTGTAATATCTATTTCCAAGTAGGTGAAGTAATGGATAACGAAAACGTAAAGGCGCAAGGCGGCGAAAGCACGGTTAATGTTAACGAGCTTATTCGTGTACGCCGTGAAAAGCTTGCCGAACTTCAGGAAAGCGGCAACGATCCCTTTGAAATAACCAAGTATGACCAGACACATCACAGTGCAGATATAAAGGCAGATTTTGAAAATCTGGAAGGCAAGACCGTTTCTGTGGCAGGACGTATGATGTCCAAAAGAGTTATGGGTAAAGCCTCCTTCTGCAACCTGCAGGACCTTAAGGGCAATATTCAGTCCTACGTTGCAAGAGACAGCATAGGCGAAGAAGAATACAAATCCTTTAAAAAGCTGGATATCGGTGATCTTATCGGTATCGAGGGCGAGGTTTTTGTAACCAAGACCGGCGAAATTTCTATTCACGCCACAAAGGTTACCCTTCTTTCCAAGAGCCTGCAGATACTCCCCGAAAAGTACCACGGTCTTACCAATACCGATATGCGTTACCGTCAGCGTTACGTTGACCTTATAATGAACAACGAGGTAAAGCAGACCTTTATCAACCGTTCCAAAATTATAAGCGCAATACGAAGATATCTTGACGGTCAGGGCTTTATGGAGGTTGAAACCCCCATGCTTGTTTCCAACGCAGGCGGTGCGGCAGCAAGACCTTTCCAGACCCATTTCAACGCTCTGGATCTTGATATTAAGCTCAGAATATCTCTTGAGCTTTACTTAAAGCGTCTTATAGTAGGCGGTTTGGAAAGAGTTTACGAGATCGGCAGAGTTTTCCGTAACGAAGGTTTGGATACAAGACACAACCCCGAATTTACTCTTATGGAGCTGTATCAGGCGTATACCGATTACAACGGTATGATGGACCTTACGGAAAACATGTTCCGTTACGTAGCGCAAGAGGTTTTGGGTACCACCACCATTACATACAACGGTGTGGAAATGGACCTTGGCAAGCCTTTTGAGCGTATTACCGTAGTGGATGCTGTTAAGAAGTATTCCGGCGTGGATTTTAACGAAATAACCACTCTTGAGCAGGCTCGCGCCGTTGCAAAGGAGCATCACGTTGAATACGAAGAACGCCACAAGAAGGGCGATATACTCAACCTTTTCTTTGAAGAATTCGTTGAAGAGCATCTTATTCAGCCCACATTCGTAATGGATCATCCCATTGAAATTTCCCCTCTTACCAAGAAAAAGCCGGGTAATCCCGAATACGTTGAACGTTTTGAAATGTTTATGAACGGCTGGGAAATGTGTAACGCATATTCCGAGCTTAACGATCCCATTGATCAGCGCGAGCGTTTCAAGGCGCAGGAAGCTTTGCTTGCCCAAGGCGACGAAGAAGCCAACACTACGGACGAGGATTTCCTTTACGCACTTGAACTGGGTATGCCCCCCACGGGCGGTATCGGCTACGGAATAGACCGT
>JAGCNA010000198.1 GCA_017646185.1 Clostridia bacterium | reverse complement strand
TTGGAGCGTTACTTAGGAAAAGCGGCGTTTTTTCTGCCCGCAGTGGTTTTGTTTGCCATCCTTTTACTGCCCTTAGTGAAATATGGTTTAAGGGACAGAAAAGCCGCCAAGGTTTCCATAGATAATTACGTTGTTAAAAAATCCGTCGTAAAGAAGACCAAGCACGAAAGATACGTTAAAATTTCAAAACGCAGAATTACCGTGGTGAATAACTACAACATTTTCTTTGAAAAAGAGCGTGTTTGGCGTATTCCCGATGAGCTTTATTGGTGGAGCGAAACTAACTCTATGTCGGATATAACGGTTTGTGAAAAAACCGAGCAAGGCGACGTTTTTTATACGGTTTCCGAAAAGAAAAGCGGTAAGATAGTTATGGCGTATAACACCGAAATTTTTGAATACGAAGCATAATCCAAAGTCTGCACTAAAAACGCAATAAAAAAAGAAGGAATCCGTTTTTTGACGGATTCCTGTATTTATCGGGGTCCCCGCTAAACGAAGTTTCGCGGGGTGTTTTTTCGGGGTCCCCGAGAAGCCGCAAGGCTTCTTGGGGTGATTTTATTCCGATACGGTTGATTTTTTGGTTACGTAATCCTTTACAAGCTGACGGAACTCCTCTTTATAGGGATCTTGAGAAAGGTCCAATTTATCCAATCCGGCGATAAGCTTATCAAAATCCGCATCGCCCTTGTATTCGGATTCGCGGAGCAACAGCGCAAATTCCACAACGCCCGCCACAAAGGAATCGGTTTCGGTGGGAGTTTCGTGGTATGCCGACGTCTTTATATCCAGAGTGAGTGTTTCGTTGGTATTTTCACTGCTTACGTTTTCGGTGGGCTTGTATTTAATAACCACCTGGGCAAGATTTTCCTGTGCCTCCCGCGCTTTTTCGGTCAGCTTTATCTCGTACACCACGGTGACGGTGTGACCGCTGCCCAATTCCCCTGCATCTGTAGTTTCGTCGTTGAACTGGTCCTCGGTAAGCAGTTTGTTTTCGTAGCCTATCAGACGGTAACTTTCCACGTATTCGGGATTAAAGGTGATACCGGCTTTTACGTCCTTCGCCACGGTGACCATACTGCCGCCGATCTGTGTGACCAGCGCACGGCGCGCTTCGGTCTGGGAATCGATATAGCTGTAGGTACCGTTTCCGTTGAGGGCGAGAGTTTCCATGGTTTCGGATTTAAGATTGCCTCTGCCTACTCCGAACACCGAAAAATACACGCCGGATTCTCTTTTTTCGGATATAAGCTCTTTAAGCGCATCTACGTTCGTGATACCTACGTTAAAATCACCGTCGGTAGCTAAAATCACACGGTTGTTGCCACCTTCGATAAAATATTTTTCCGCAAGAGAATAGGCGGTTTTTATTCCCTCACTGCCTGCGGTGCTTCCGCCTGCGGCAAGGTCTTCGATAATTGCGGTTATTTTTTGCTTTTCGTAACCGAAAGCGCCCTCCAGCGCAATTCCTTCGCTGCCTGCGTAGGTCACTATGGAAACACGGTCTTCGGGGTTAAGGTTTTCCGCAAGCATCATAAACGCAGATTGTACCAAGCCCAGCTTATCGGCAGAAAACATAGAGCCGCTTACATCAATAAGAAAGACAAGGTTGTTTTTAACCGAGGTGAACTCCACCGCCTGCGCCGCCAAGCCTATGGTGAGAAGCTTGGTTTGGCTGTTGTAGGGTGTATCAAACACCGAAGATGTGAGCGCAAGCACCGAACCGTCCTCGGGGGTGGCGTAATCGTAATCAAAATAATTGAGCATTTCCTCTACGCGCACAGCATCTTTGGGAATATTGTATCCGTTTTTGATAAGACTGCGCAGATTGGGATAAGCTGCTGTGTTTGCATCAATGGAAAAATAACTGCTGTCCTGTTCAGTGGTTAAAACAAACTTGTTTTCAATAATTTCGGTGTAGGTCTCGCCGTTTTCACCAAGCATTTCGCCTGCCAACGGGCTTCCGTTGGTGTAGTAACCGTCCATCGCATCGTAAGACCCACTACACGCCGCCGAAACCAACATAGCTGATAAAAGAACAAAAGCGAAAATAATTTTTGTTGCTTGTTTTTTCATTGTTTATCCCTCCTTGCCCTTATTTTACCATTATAAACATATGTGTGTCAATATTAATGCATAAAAATTTACATATATGAAAACTTATCGTAATAACTGCCGTCTGTAATAACCCAAAGGTAGAACCCAAAGTCTGCACATCACAACCGTCTATAGAACTCAAAGTCTGCACAGACTATCGTCTTTAGAACTCAAAGTCCGCACAGACAAGCGATGTATAAATGACACAGAATGCATCCTTTACGAGCGTGCTGTAGTAATCTACAGCTAGCGAAGATTCCGGGGTCCCTGCGAATGCAAACAGCATTCGTGGGGTGGAAGGTAAAGAGGCAGAGAAAAACGCGATAAAAATAAAGAAGGAATCCGTTAAAAAACGGATTCCTACATTTTTATTTTGTTACGGGATGACGAGGACGTCATCCCCTACGGGTGAACGAAAACCGTTGTTTTATCTGTCGCGTTTTTCGCTCTGTGTTATTTAGACGAGCGCATTATTTCTGCGCTGCGGCTATAATTGCATAGAAGTCGGGGGCTTTGAGAGATGCGCCACCAATAAGTCCGCCGTCT
>JAGCNA010000197.1 GCA_017646185.1 Clostridia bacterium | reverse complement strand
CCCTGCGCGAATACACCCAGACTTACAAGAGATTGGGCATTGAATTTGACGTATGGGACGGCGAAAGCCTTTATACCGACAAAATGCCCGCTATCGTTCAGGAACTCAGAGATAAAGATCTGTTAAAGATAGACGACGGCGCTTCTATTGTTGATCTTTCCGAATGGAATATGCCTCCCGCACTTATACTCAAGAGAGACGGAAGCACGCTCTACCCCACCCGTGACATTGCGGCGGCTAATTACAGATTTGACACATATAATTTTGACGTTTGCGCATACGTTACCAGCGCAGGACAATCCCTCCACTTTGCTCAGTGGTTCAAGGTAACCGAAATGATGGGCAGAGAATGGGCAAAGGGGCTTGTGCACGTTCCCTACGGAACAATGAGCTTCGGCGGCGAAAAGCTGGCAAGCCGTACCGGTAACATTATACTGCTCAACGACGTGTTTGACGAAGCGGTGGCAAAGGCAAAGGCGATTATCGAAGAAAAGAACGCAAACCTTACAGATAAAGACGGCGTTTCCGAAGCGGTTGGTATCGGTGCTGTAATATTCGGCGCACTTTCCAACAGCCGTATCAAGGATACCGATTTCACCTGGGAAGGCGCTTTGTCCTTTGAGGGTAACACCGGTCCTTACGTTCAGTACACCTATGCAAGAGCCGCATCCGTTTTGCGCAAGACCGAAGGGGACCGGGGCGAAGACGGTGTTTACGCTCCCAACGAAGACGAGATCAACCTTATTAAACAGCTTTACGCATTCCCCGAGCGTGTAAAGGCGGCGTGCGCAGACAACGAGCCCTCTTACGTGGCACGTTTTATGCTGGACACCTGCTCTGCGTTTAATAAGTTCTACCACAATTGCTCTATACTGCGTGAAAGCGGCGCAACACGCAGATTCAGAATAAAGCTTACTGCCGCAACAAAACAAATTTTGGGCGACTGCCTTGATATGCTGGGTATGCGCCGTACGGAGGAGATTTAAGTTATGTCCGGACATTCCAAATGGAAAAATATAATGCACAAAAAAGAAAAGACCGATTCCGCCCGTGCAAAGGTCTTTACAAAGATAGGCAAGGAAATGACCATTGCCGTACGTGAGGGCGGTCCCGACCCCACGTCCAACAGCAAGCTGAGAGATCTTATACAGAAAGCAAAATCTCTTAACGTGCCCAACGATAATATTGACAGAGTTATTAAAAAGGCTTCCGGCGCAGATGCGGTTGAATACGAAGAAATGGTTTACGAAGGCTACGGTCCCGGCGGTGTTGCCGTTATTGTTGAAGCGGCTACCGATTCCCGCAACCGTACCGCCGCAGACGTAAGACATTATTTCGATAAATTCGGCGGAAACCTTGGCACCACCGGCTGTGTTTCCTTTATGTTCTCCTCCAAGGGTGTTATTTACATCCCCGCAGAGGGTCTGGACGAGGACAAGGCGATGGAAGACGCACTTGAATGCGGCGCAGAGGACTTTGTACCCGAAGAAGAAATGTTTGAGGTTTATACCGACCCTGCAGACCTTCGCTCCGTTGCAGACGCACTTACCGAAAAGGGATATAAATACGAAAGCGCAGAAGTGGAAAAGATTCCCGCAAACTACGTTACCCTTACGGAAGAAGAGCATCTGGTTAAGATGCAAAAGCTGTTGGATGCGCTCGACGATAATGATGACGTGACGCAGGTTTGGCACAACTGGGAGTAGTCTGACGCGGGCGTGTTGATGCGGCGCATAAGCACCCCTCAAAACCTGCGGTTTTGTGGGGACCCCGCAGAACGAAACGCAAAAAAGAATAAATAAAGATGCATCGAAACCTTGTGGTTTGAGCGCGTCAATTTATTCTTCCTTGAAAAATAATGAAGGAATCCGAAAACGGATTCCTTTTTGTTTTGCGTTTCTATAAATTTTCGCGTCGCTGGCTGTAGGTTACTACAGCACGCTTGTGAAATCGTTTACAAAAAAACAGTTGACCAACTGCCCTATTGCGGTATATAATAATACCGTTAAAAATAATCAGGACGGTAACACGATGAAAAAAAGTTTAGCTTTGATTTTATGTATAATAATGCTGCTTCCCCTGCTGTTTGCCTGCAAGGAAGAAAACCACAGCGGAGAAGTGCCCCAGCGGATATATATAACCGACGGAGGCGAGCTTTACAAGCGGCTTTATTCCCTTTTCGTTTCCGATGGCGACGACAACCTGAAGGCGCAGGAAGCACAGAATATTTTAAATTCCCTTAAAAATTGGGAATACGAAGGCAGCCCTGCGGGCGGTGCGGGGTTTGAAGGCAAGATATACACCGAGGGGGACTACACGGTAACCACCGATGACCAGTTCAAAGCCGCATTAAAGAGCGCAAAGGAAGGAGAGGTAATATTTATTCCCTCCGGCGCTGTTATTGATCTTTCCGACCTTTCCGCCACCGAATCCTACACGGCGAAGATACCCAAGGGAGTTATTATTGCTTCCGACAGAGGTATTAACGAAGGCGGCGTGTTAAAGTTTTCCCACCAATCCGGCACGCTTTTGGTGTGCGGCGACAACGTAACCATAACCGGAATAAACCTTTGCGGCGTGATGCCGATCTTCGGCAAAACAGAAGTCAACCGAGGCGATAACGGCATTCGTATTGACGGCACGGGAATTAACGTATCCAACTGCGAAATAGCTTCCTTCAGCAAAAGCGGTATTACCGTATTTCCCGATGCGGTTGCCACCGTTTCCCATTGCTTTATACATAACTGCGAAACAGGCGTGGCAGGCAGAGAAAAGGCGGAGGTAACCCTTGAAGATAATCTGTTTTTTGCAAACGGCTGCCATTATAACACGGATAAGGACGATTCCCCCGCCCTGCCCGAAGGAAACTATATTGCAACCGAAAAGCAGGCAGAAGCACCCTTGATAGAGCAGACCGAGCCTGATATTACAAGCGCTTTGTTCCCTTCCGACGTTTACGAAACCTGCGTTTTGCTTGAAAAAATAGCCGCAGGACAGACCGAGCTTATAACAGACGCCCTCTCGGTTCACGCAGGAACCACCAATTATTATTACTACAAGGACAAAATTTCCATTACCAAAGACGGAACTGTTTACGGTGTTAAGGATTTTTCAAACCCTCTCGGAGGAGGAAAAGGCTACACCGACATTATTACCGAAGGGGATTACACCGTAACCGACACAGCATCCCTTGTAAATGCGCTTAAAAACGCAAAAAGCGGCGAAACGGTGTTTATACCAAACGGTGTAAAGATAGGTATTGCAGGTCTTACCCTTACGGTACCCGAAGGAGTAACCCTTGCTTCCGACAGAGGCAGAGTGCTTGAGGACGGCACCGTTTCCAAGGGCGGTATGATATACGTGGCAACACGGCAGACGGAATGTCTTGTGCTTTCCCAAAACTCTGTGTTTACTGGCATCACCCTTGCGGGGGCAGACACGGAAAGACACATGACCCACCTGCAAAGAGGTCTTAACTCTGCAGGAACCTCTTATACCGACTATTATTATTCCCTTATCCTTGCCCGCGGTCTTGTGGTGCGAGGGGACAACGTAACCGTTTCCAACTGTGAAATAAGCGGTTTTTCCGAAGCGGGCGTGCTGGTGGAAGGCTTTAAAGGAATAAAGGTTTCCCACTGCTATATTCACCACAACCAGCGCAACGGATTCGGATACGGAGTAGCTTTGTACCGTCAGGCAGAGGTGGAGATTTACGGAAACCTGTTCAATTTTGACCGCCACGCTATAGCGGCGGACGGTTCTGCAGGCTCTTCTTATTACGCTCACGATAATATCCACATGGGTACGGCGATATACCACATTTTCGATGCTCACGGCGGTACGGACAGAGGGGACGGAACAGACACCGCCTGCGACAAGGTGGAAATGTTAAACAACGTGTTCCTTTCCGACAGACTGCCCTATAAAAAGAGAGGAACTCCCACGGAATATTCTCTGTTTAAGCACAATATCGTTATTTACCCCGAGGATGCTTACGAATACAGATTTTTATACGGCAACAACTTTACCATAGAAGACAACCTGTTCGGTATTGCAAACAAAGAAAAGCCGGTATACGATTTTGAAGGAGCAAGATCTTATCTTTTGGATATGACTTCGGTTGAAAAATACGAGGGCGTGGAATATATTGATTCCGCTACCCAAAAGCTGAGATACAAATATATCCTTGTTTTCGCTCCCGCGGAGGACGGAAAATTCTATATTAAAGAATACGGCAACAACCTTGATGACGGAAGCATACGCAACTGGAACGAAAAAGTATATGTTCCCGAAGGAGGGTTTGTGATTGCCTTTACTGCGGACAACGGTTCGGGCGTGCGGCTTTACAACGCCATTGCAGAACGCCACGGAGTAATATACAATACCACCCTTTGCCTTGACGGAGATTTTGTCGGCGAATTCGACGGAGAACTGTTGAGAGTATATTCCGCAAAAATCAACCCCTAAAATAAAGCAAAAAAGAGAGAACGAATCGGCAATATCCGAAACGTTCTCTTTTTTATGTTAGATACTATATGTTGGTGAAGTTTTTGCTG
>JAGCNA010000196.1 GCA_017646185.1 Clostridia bacterium | reverse complement strand
GGCTTGCCCAAAAGCTCGCCGTCGATACACACCATAGTGTCCATTCCCAATACAACGTCTCCGTTACCTGCCTCGTCCTTTACGGCAAAGGCTTTACGCTGTGAAAACAGCATTACCGTATCCGCAGGGGACATGCCTTCTACGGGAGTTTCATCTGTTTCCGCCGGTACACAGCGGTATTCAAACCCAAGGTTTTCAAGTATTTCTTTTCTTCTGGGAGATTTTGAAGCAAGAATTATCATTTTTTAACTACCTCGCATACAACTGTAATATAGGACGGCAAAAAGCCGGGTAACACATTTTAAAAACAACACATACTATGCAAATAGGAAGGGAGGATGCCCGATGGCTTGTTTTGATCAATTCTTTGGAAACAACGGCGGTAATTACTGCTGGATCATTATTCTTATTGCGATCATCATCTGTTGCTGCTGCGGCTAAAAACCGCAAAAACCTCTTGACAGCAGAGGTGTTAAGGACCTGCCTTTTTGGGGCAGGTCTTTAATTTTCGGCGGAAAGCAGATACCTTTCTCTGTAAAACAAATACTGCTGGGCAATACCCGCATATTCTCCCAGAGAAACGGGATCGAAGGATTCGTCGTAATATTTCTCTATTACCCGTTTTACCCAAACGTCTACGGGAAAAGCGGATAAAAATCCGTAACCGAACAAAAGCACGCAGGACGCCACCTTTTTGCCTACGCCTTTTATCTTCATAAGCTCGTTTTCCGCCTCTTCGTAGGAAAGGGAGGCGATATATTCAAGGTCGGTCTCTCCGTTTAAGACGCGGTGCGCCGCATCCAATATGTATTTGACACGAAAGCCCGCTTTTATGGGGGCAAGCCCTTCTGCACCGGCTTCCCAGATTTTTTGGGCTGTGGGGAAAGAATACAAACCGTTTCCCAAGGGTTCGCCCAAGGTTTGGCACAGAGATTCTATTATCTTTTTAATGCGGGGGATATTGTTGTTTTGGGAAATTATAAAGGAAACAAGCGTTTCCCACTTATCCTGCTTTAAAATACGAATACCCTTACCTATTTCCGCCGCGTGGGAAACATTTTGATCGTGGGAAAAAGAGCGTTGGATAACCGAATAATCTCTTTTAAGATCAAAAAACTCTTCCCATACGGAAAGATAATCTTCCTTTTTACAAAAAAGCACGGTATCCTCGCCCTGGGTGTAGCCGACAAGATTTTTGCCGAAAGCCACGCCCTGCCACATGCCGTCTGCGTTTTTGTTAAAACGGAAACACTGACCGCAATCGAATGTAAGATCGAGGGAAAGATGGGGTTGATTTTTAATTATTACTTTTTCGTTTTCAAAAATTACGTTCATAGTTAAACCTTGGTATTGCAAATCTTAATATGCTAATGTATAATAAGCTTAAAGAGGTGATGTTTTTTGCAGGAACATATATATACCATCCCTGTTAACGAAGCATTTGAAAGCTGCGGCGGAAACTGCCCCTTTTGTATGCTGTTTGAAGATCTTGAAGAAACCGAGCTGGATCTTATTCTGGGCGCATCCATGATGGAGCC
>JAGCNA010000195.1 GCA_017646185.1 Clostridia bacterium | reverse complement strand
GTCAAAGCGGGAACGGTAATTCTCGTTTGCAATGCGGTGGTTACCATTATGGCAACATATAACTGGCGTTTCCAGATGGTAGACCCTGCAGAGTCCATTCTCGCTTCCATCGCGTCGCCCTTTGCGGTAGTGCTCATTCCCTTGGGCTTCGGCGCGTGGCAGTTGGCTGCCGCGGCTATTACCGGCTTTATTGCAAAAGAAGAGGTGGTAGGAACTCTTGCCGCCGTGTTCGCGGTTTCCGAAACCGTGATAAACGGAGAATTCGAGCTTTTGGAGGGCAGCGCTTTTGTAGACAGTATTGCCGCTTCCGGCGTGGAATTAACGGCAGTTGCAGCCCTTGCTTATCTTATGTTCAATCTGTTCACCCCTCCTTGCTTTGCGGCTATCGGGGCAATGAATTCGGAAATAAAGAGCAGAAAATGGTTCTTTGCAGGTATCGGAATACAGTTTTCCGTTGCATACGTTTTGTCCTTTGCCGTGTATCAGGCAGGTACCTTGCTGGTTTACGGAAAAACGGGAACAGCTTTTGTATCCGGTCTTATCGCTGTGGTCTTGATAATCTTTACCGTATTCGCCTTGGGCTTAAGGTCCAATCTTAAGGTTAAAAAAGAATACGAAAGCAAAAGAAAGCTTAAAGTAAGGGAAATAAAACAGTAAAATTTTTAAAAAGGAGTGCCCGAAAATGTGGGTTGATATAATTGCGGGAACCGTGCTCGCATTGGTTCTGGGCGGCGCAGTGGCATATATTGTTATTGCAAAGAAAAAGGGGAAAAAGTGTATCGGATGTCCCGAAAGCTGCGATAAATGTCCCCATTCCTGCGCAGGGTGTCAAAGCGGCACGGAAAAAGAGTAAAAAGTTTTGAAAGTTGGCAGTAAATTTACTGCCAATTTGCTTTTTCATAATTGATATTGGGTTTTGTTTATGTTATTATTTATATAGAGCGTATTTCTTTAAAACGGAGGATCAATATATGAAAAGAATAATGTTTGTATGCCTCGGAAATATCTGCCGTTCTCCTATGGCGGAATTTATTTTTAGAGATATGGTAAAGCAAAAAGGCTTGGAAAATGAATTTTTCATCGCTTCATCTGCCACAAGCACCGATGAAATTATCGGCGGTATCGGCAATCCCGTGTATCCTCCCGCAAAAAGAGAACTTTTATCCCACGGCATTTCCTGCGAAGGAAAACGGGCTGTTCAGTTAAAGTGGGAGGACTACGAAAAATACGATCTGTTTGTGGGTATGGACAGCAGTAATATCCGCAATATGCATATTATTTTAAAAGGGGACAAGCAGGGAAAGATACGCAAGCTCATGGATTATACCTCCCGCCGAGGCGATGTCGCCGACCCTTGGTTTACCGAAAGGTTTGATATAGCCTACCGTGATATTTACGATGGCTGTGAGGGACTGTTAAAAGCGCTTTTAAAATAAAATTTAAAGGAGACCACCGTGAACAATAATCTGGTTTATTATTATTGCAATGTTTCCACCGCGCTGGCTGTGCTTAAAGAAAAAGAAATATGGATGACAGATATAAGAAATCTTAACGATCTTAACGAGCTTACCGGCGTTTACAATATGTTTTTTAATTTGCTGGAGGAATACGATCTGCACAGAGAAAATATTCTTCCTCCGCTTTTCGATATCGCCCGTCAGCCGGGTGCGATACAGCTTTACGAGCGTCCCACAAGAGCACATTCCTATTACGTGGCGTGCTTCAGCAAAAACAGAGATTCGGTAAGCCAGTGGGTATCCTTCGGTGATGACGGACACGGACTCGCTATCGGCTTTGACGAACAGCAGCTTATCTCCGCCGCCCGTGCAGAGGGCTTGGAATATCATGCCATTTCCTACGTGCAGGACGAGGATATAAAGCAGTATATCCCCGAAATATACGAGGTTCTTGTGGGTATGGAGGATAAAAGCGGCAGAGCGCTTATGGATGCCACTATGTCCCGCATAAAGGAAATATACCAATCCGGCGCATATTTCAAGACTCACCATTACAGAAGCGAAAACGAAAAGCGTATTATATACGAATATCCCCGTACCGTAAAAAACCTGCCCGATGGCTGGGAGGTTAAGGCGATAAAGGCGTATGCAAAAAAGAATATGATCAACACCTGCGTTCCTCTTGCCTTTCCCGCATCTGCCATAAAGGCAGTAATAACCGGTCCCAAGTACCAAAAGAATTTTTACGAGCTGGAAATGGCACTTGAGGTATTGGGATATAAGGTAAGCGATATAAGCATTCTTGAATCCACCAGCGGATATAGATAAATCACCCCGAAAAACACCCCGAAAAATATACGTTTTCCTCTTTAAATTCTTGTTTTTTTGTGTTATACTGTTTTTTAAGTTATTGTATTTTACTTTTTTCAGGAGAGATATATTATGGCAAACTTGGATACTACATGCGTACAAGGCGGTTACAGACCCGGCAACGGTGAGCCCAGACAGATTCCCATAATCCAGAGCACCACCTTCAAATATGATACCGGCACGGATATGGGCAAGCTTTTTGACCTTGAAGCAAGCGGATATTTTTATTCCCGTCTGCAAAACCCCACCTGCGATACCGTAGCGGCAAAAATCTGCGCCCTTGAGGGCGGTACTGCGGCAATGCTTACCTCTTCCGGTCAGGCGGCATCCTTCTTTTCCATATTCAATATCGCTCAGGCAGGGGATCACGTTGTGTCCTCCTCCAGCATATACGGCGGTACCTTTAATCTGTTTAACGTAACCATGCGCAAAATGGGAATAGAGTTTACCTTTATTTCTCCCGATTGTACCGATGAAGAGCTTGAAGCAGCTTTCCGTCCCAACACCAAGGCTGTGTTCGGTGAAACCGTGGCAAATCCTGCGCTCACCGTTTTGGATATAGAGAGATTTGCTAAAGCTGCTCACGCCCACGGATGCCCTCTTATTATAGACAATACCTTTGCAACCCCCATCAACTGCCGTCCCTTTGAATGGGGTGCGGATATAGTTACCCATTCCACCACCAAGTATATGGACGGACACGGCTCCGCAGTAGGCGGCTGTATTGTTGACAGCGGTAAGTTTGATTGGACCAAGTATGCAGATAAGTTCCCCGGACTCTGCACTCCCGATGAAAGCTACCACGGCATTACTTATACAGAGCGTTTCGGTATGGAAGGCGCATATATAACCAAAGCCACCGCACAGCTTATGCGTGACCTTGGCGCAACCCAATCTCCCCAGTCTGCATACTATCTTAACCTTGGCTTGGAAAGCCTGCATCTCCGTATGAAGCAGCATTGCAAAAATGCGCAGGCGGTAGCGGAATTCCTTGCAGGTCACGAAAAGATCTCTTGGGTAAAATACTGCGGTCTTAAGGGCGATAAGGATTACGCTCTGGCACAGAAATATATGCCCAACGGCTCTTGCGGCGTTGTAAGCTTTGGCGTTAAGGGCGGAAAAGCCGCGGCAGAAAAGTTTATGGAAGCACTTACCATAGCGGCTATCGAAACCCACGTGGCAGACGCAAGAAGCTGTTGTCTGCACCCTGCAAGCACCACTCACCGTCAGCTTTCCGATGAAGAGCTTGTGGCTTGCGGCGTTACTCCCGATCTTGTTCGTCTTTCCTGCGGTATAGAAGGAACAGAGGATCTTGTGGCAGACGTGGCGCAGGCACTTGAAAAAATTTAAAGGAAGTATTTTATGCCTATAAAAATACCAAACGATCTGCCTGCGGTTAAAACGCTGGCGGATGAAAATATATTTGTAATGACAGAAACCCGTGCCATTACGCAGGATATCCGTCCTCTCAAGCTTTTGGTGCTCAACCTTATGCCCACCAAAATAGAAACGGAAACCCAGTTTTCCCGTCTGCTGGGAAACACCCCCTTGCAGATAGAAATGGAGCTTATCCACACCAAGACACACCGTTCCAAAAACGTGGCGGACGAGCATCTGTTTTCCTTTTACAAAACCTTTGACGAAATTAAGGACCGCACCTTTGACGGTATGATAATCACAGGCGCTCCCGTGGAAAAATTGGATTTCGAGCAGGTGGATTACTGGCAGGAGCTTTGCGAAATAATGGAATGGACCAAAACCAACGTCCACTCCACTCTCCACATTTGCTGGGGTGCGCAGGCAGGGCTTTATTATCATTACGGTATCGATAAGGTTCCCCTTGATAAAAAGCTGTTCGGGGTATATCCTCATATCGTGGATTACAAAAACTCCATTCTCTTCAGAGGGTTTGACGATATATTTATGGCGCCTCATTCCCGCCATACCACCGTGCCCAGAGAGAGCATAGAGGCGGTTCCCGAGCTTAAAATTCTCGCTTCTTCCGAGGAAGCGGGCGTATACGCTTTAAAGAACGAAAGCAGCAGTCAGGTGTTCGTGTTCGGTCATTCGGAATACGACCCCGAAACCTTGAAAAAAGAATATCTCCGTGATAAAAATGCGGGACTTCCCATAGAAATACCCAAAAACTATTTCCCCGGAGATGACGATACAAAGCCTCCCGTGGTTAGCTGGCGTTCCCACGCAAACCTGCTGTTTTATAATTGGCTTAATTATTTTGTATATCAGACAACACCTTACGATATATCAAAGATACACAAATAAAAAGGAACTGTCGAAAAAATGAAATTATTGGTTACCGGCGGCGCCGGATTTATCGGAAGCAATTTTATATTATATATGCTTGACCGATACCCCTGCGACCGAATCGTGTGCTTGGATAAGCTCACATACGCCGGTAACCTTTTTTATTTGGAAAGGGTAAAAAGCGATCCTCGCTTTTCCTTTGTAAAAGGTGATATTTGCCATCGGGATTCGGTTTATACTCTTTTTGAAAAAGAGGGGTTTGATATAGTGGTGAATTTTGCCGCCCAGTCCCACGTTGACCGTTCCATAGCTTCGGCTGAAGATTTTATACAGACCAACGTGTACGGCGTTTCCGTGCTGTTGGACGCATGCCTTAAATACGGTGTAACTCGGTTTCACCAGATCTCCACCGACGAGGTGTACGGGCAATCCTTAACCGATACTCCTTTTACGGAAGCTTCGCCTCTTAACCCAAGCAATCCTTATGCCGCTTCAAAAGCGGCGGCGGATATGCTTGTTATGTCTTATTATAAAACCCACGGAATAAACGTAACCGTAACCCGAAGCACAAATAATTACGGTCCTTTTCAGCATACGGAAAAGCTTATCCCTCGACTGCTTACAAACGCATATCTGGGCAAGGATTTGCCCTTGTAC
>JAGCNA010000194.1 GCA_017646185.1 Clostridia bacterium | reverse complement strand
TATTTAAAAAGAAATAATTAATGCCGATGAGTTTTCATCGGCATTTTTTCAAGGTATTTTTTATCTGACTACCGAAGAATTGCGGTAAAGATAAAATTCTTCTTGGCTGGGCATCCATTTTTTCTCCTTGGGAGGGAATGCGGCGTCAAAGGCTTCAACTGCGGCGGTGTCTTCGCAGCAGTCTGCGGCGGTGGAGGGAATATACATCCACTTTTTGCCGTCAAGTGCGCCCTGTACAAGCTCACACACCAAAAGTGCGGTGGGAAAGTTGCCTTCAAAAACAAAGCTTACGTTTTTCTTTTTACAGCTTACAAAGCCGCGGCTTACATAGTTTCCGGGGTTGCCGAAGTTAATGTTCACATCGTAACCCATTTTACGTGCTTTTTCAAAGGAATGCTCAATAAGAAGCTTTCCCAGCTTTTGTCTTTGATATTTTGGCGCAACGCAAAGGGGACCAAAGGAAAGAATTTCCTTTCTTTCGCCATCTTCGCTTTCCAGCCACGCTTTCGTGTACATTATATTGCCGATAATCTCTCCGTCTTTTTCAAGCACGAAAGCAAGCTCGGGTATAAAATCGGGGTGATTTCTCATCATATGAACGTAATAATGCTCGTCTGCGCCGGGCTTATATACGTTCCAGAAAGCTTCTCTGGTAAGAGATTCCACGTTTGCGTAATCTTTTTCCGTTTCAAGACGTATAATAATGTTTTCCATATAAGCTCCTCTGAAATTTTTTACATTATTGGCATTATACCTCAAAAAGCGCAATAATACAACAGATTATTTTTATCTGTTGTTGTTTGGTAAAAAGTGTGTTATAATATATTTCGGCAATAAATTGAGGTGATACTGTGAAAAACACAAAAGGATGGTTAATTATGTTTTTGATCTCTGCTTCGGTTTTCGGCTTGTTTTCCTGCGGTGGAAGTAACGGCAGTGCTTCCTATGAGCAGATATCCCAAAAAGAAGCCAAAGGAATTATGGATACCGTTTCCGATTATATTATTATCGATGCCCGCACGGAAGAGGAATTTGCCGAAGGGCATATCAAGGGCGCAATATTGATTCCCGAATACGAAATAGCCGAAAAGGCTCCCTCTCTGATTCCTCAAAAGGATGCGCTTATTCTCGTATATTGCCGCAGCGGCAGACGAAGCAAAATCGCATCCGAAGAGCTTGTTAAGCTGGGGTATACCAACGTAAAAGAGTTCGGCGGAATATTAGATTGGCAGTACGAAATAGTTAAATAGAGGCTGAAATGGTACTTGAAACAGAACGTCTTATACTAAGAGAATACACTTTAAATGATTTTGAAAAGCTTTATGCCATTCTTTCCGACCCGGAAACGATGAAGCATTATCCCAAGCCCTATGACGAAGCGGGCACTATGCGATGGCTGAACTGGAGTCTTGATAATTACCGTAAATACGGCTTTGGTCTGTGGGCAATAGAGCTTAAAGAGAATGGTGAATTTATCGGGGATTGCGGTATCACTATGCAGAATATCGACGGGGACACCCTTCCCGAAATAGGATACCATATACACAAAGACCATTGGCGCAAAGGCTATGCAAAAGAAGCCGCATCCGCCGTAAGAGATTGGTTTTTCAAAAACACCGGTTTTGATGCGGTTTATTCCTATATGACCCACACCAACACCGCCTCTTATTCCACCGCCGCATCGGTGGGGCTTAAACGGGTAAAGGAATATACGGATACGGATAATACTTTGTGCTTGGTTTATTCCATCACTCGCGAAGAATGGAACAAATCAGTATCTGACGAGAAAAACGTGGGAAACAGTCTGTGAAAAAGGTTAAATAAAAACATAAGTACGAGAGGGAAAAAGAATGCTGCGGAGCGTGGACGAGCTGCTGGAAGCAGTGGAAAAATACGGCTTTCTGCCGTTTTTCAAAAACTCAATAAAAGGCTTTTCCGTAGAAGAAATGTGCCCGTCCGAGCTGTGGTTTACCGATCTTGACGGACCGTGGGAATGGAAAGGGCCCGCTTCAAAAAGCGGCAGATGCATTTACGGAAAGCTTTTTGGGGGTAAAGCAGGCTTTGTAAGCAAAGAGTGGGTCCCCCATTTTGTAAACTACCGCCGTGACGGATACGATTTCGATTCCCGTTGCGACGATGGCTTGGTGTTCTATAAGGATATAGAATTATTCGAAGCTATCGCCAAACACGAGGTTATCCTTTCAAAGGACCTGAAATCGGCTTGTAATTACGTTAAGGGCGGCAACAAAGGGTTCGATACCGTTATCACAAGACTACAGATGCAAAGCTATGTCTGCGTGGCGGATTTTGTCTATATGAAGGATAAACAGGGAAATCCCTACGGTTGGGGCGTGGCACAGTACACAACTCCCGAACACCTTTTCGGATACAGCTATATAGCTTCCGAATATAAAACCAACCCTTCGGAATCC
>JAGCNA010000193.1 GCA_017646185.1 Clostridia bacterium | reverse complement strand
GGGTATGATCTATTACTTTCCCTGTTAAAAGTGTATACTTCGTACTTCATTAACGGCAGAGTATAACCTTTGTTTACACTGTCAACTACGGAATATTCGACTATTGCCCTTATTGACGTATGAATTTTGGATTGATATTCAAATTCATAACCAAATACCATCAAAGTTACGCCGTTATTAAGATAAAGTATATAATATATGCTTTTTTCTTCACCTCTGCACAAATATGCTTGCCGAACGTTCCGTCGAACAAACTCGGCGCTATAATCGTGATACCAGCTTTCAGTTGGAAGGTATTCATAGAAATTATCTGGGTAAAACTGTATATCAACTGCTTCGCCTACCACATACCAGACTGGGTCTGAAGTCTTCGAAGTAAGCAGTTTGTTATCGGAAGTCAAGGCAAATTGTGGAAAGGTGTCATCGGTAAAGAATACAGATGAATAAAATGCGTTATCAAATACAATTCTCTCTCCGGTAAACTGCACAACGTGAGTACTGTCATCATCGGGATAACCGTTTGAAATGTTGCCTGAATTATCGTTTGGTTGGGTATCCAAAGGATCCGTAAGAAAGAATACCGATGTTGCTATACACGCCAAAACAGCAATAATTATTATCCAGAAAGCGGGCTTTTTGTAGTTAAGCACGCCCTTAATACGGCTTTTTACGGCGGTTTCCCCAAAGGCTACGGGACAAGCTGTTACCCACTTTCCTGAAGTGCTGCAATTAAGCAATGCTTCGGAATACTGCTTTTTAATTTGGAGTCCGTATTTTTTAATAACCTTTTCGTCGCAGGCGGATTCAATATCCTTGCAAAACATAACGTACGCTACCCACAATAAAGGGTTAAACCAATATACGGTAAGCAATAAAAAGCCAAGCGGTTTCCAGAAGTGGTCTTTTCGTTTTATATGGGCTTGCTCATGGGCGATAACCATCTCCGCATCCGCTTCCGTGATAGAGGAGGGGAGATATATTCTCGGAAACAATACGCCCATAATAAACGGAGAAGTAACGTTATCGCATATAAATATGCTTTTTTCTTGCCTAACAGCTTCACGCACCTTGCGTTTTAACAAAACATAGCTTATTATACCGTAAACAGCCATAGCTGCTATTCCGCACAGCCATACTACAGTAGCAATATCGACAATTTCTTGTGCGGGCGTTTTTTCGGGTATATTGATACTGCCCGTAAGCGTACCTTCGATTAAAATTTCTTCGGGAAATGGAGGGGCAAGTATGTCGGATAAATATGGATTCACAAAGTGGTTGAAGGTTTCAAATCCCGTGTGGATTTTGGGAACATCCGTATAAACTATCTCCGGCGGTACGGTTTCCACACTGGGAACCGCGCTTGTTTTGCTTTGAACCGAAACAGGGAGCAAAAGCCTTAAAGCAACAAGTGCCCAAAGTACACAGAAAATCCAGGCGGGAGCTTTTTTAAGCACAAGACGCAAGAGTATTACTATAACCACAAGCCATCCTGCGACTATACTCATATTAAGAAGTTTTATAAAAATGTCTGTCATTATTGCTCCTCCTTATATTCGTCGATCATATTCCTTAAAAGCAAAATTTCCTCCTTGCTAAGCTTCTTTCGTGCCGTGAAAGCGGCGATAAACGCAGGTAAAGACCCGTCAAAGGTATCCTCCACAAATCTCTCGCTTTGCAGGGAATAAAAATCTTGTTTTGATATAAGGGAGGAAACTACACCTTTTTCGTTTTTAAACAGACCTTTATCGCAAAGTCTGCGCAAAACAGTAAATGTGGTGGATTTTTTCCATGTCAGCCTTTCTTCGCACAGCTTTACAAGTGCGGAAGAGGATAAGGGCTCGTTTTCCCAAATAATATCCGCAAATTTGCTCTCGATAACTCCGAGCTGTATTTCATTCATTTTATTATCCTCCTTGGTTTACGTGTTGTAGACCCGTGTATAGTTTACAACATGTAAACCGATTTGTCAATAGTAAAGCGCACAAAAATTTGTGCGCTTAAACTTTTTATATCTTTTCGGATGTAACCTTGGTTTCCAGACCGCCGCAGGAGTTGGCGAGAATGATCGCATCGATACTTACACGGGCGGCTGATTTGGGCTGCAAGACGGTTTCATAAACGAGAGTACGTTCTTCAAGCAATTCGGGAAAAGGCTGTCCGTTTGCCATTACGGGCCAATATCTGCCGTGGGAAAGGACAAGTCCATCCTTGTTAATACCCGCAAATGCTTCTTCGGGCTTGTTAAAGGAATAGGGCTGTACGTTCATAAAAGCACGTTTAACGTTGCCTTCGGTATCTCTCACTATTGTTGCAAGCACACCGCTTATAGAACCTTTTTTGTATATTCTGAACTTCTTTTCGGCATCGGATGAATTAACCAATGTCAGGTTATCGGTATACTGTATCATCCAGTTACCGGTGTTTGCAGGCTTACCTGCGCCGTCTGCACGGTCGTTATCTATAATAATGGGCTTGCCCTCGGTATCCACACACTCAAACACCATCATATCCGTGCCGATATATTTATCGTTTCCGTTGGGATTAATAGCGTAATGATATGC
>JAGCNA010000192.1 GCA_017646185.1 Clostridia bacterium | reverse complement strand
CCGAGAACCGGTATATCTCGGGGTAATTACATTTATTATTGATAATAGCAGCAGCAAAACAGCCAAGCGTATTCCTTATACTCATAAACGGGAGTATCACCGAAAATATAGCCGTATGAATCGGAGGAAGACCACCACTGTGTATATTCTCCTACGTTTTTGATCATTTCCGCAAGCTGGGGGTTAAGAGGACAAACGCCGTTATCATCGCAAATTTCTTTATATTGGTAAATAAGATCGTTATACCGTTCTCTGTATTGAAAGGTGCCGTCGTTATCATAAAAGTAAGCGCCAAAGGTACTGGTATCACAAATATCTGCCAAAGAAGCATAAAGGTAATCTATCTCGGAATCGATACGTACCAAAACCAAAGGACCGTCCTCGGACCCGAAATGATAATAACCGTCTTTTGTATTAAGAACTACAACAGGTTCTTTCAAAACATCGATATTTACAAGAGTTTTACCTGTTTCACCGTTGTATTTGACAAGATATTTATCGTTTGCAACAGCATCCTGCCAAGGCTCGTCTTCAATTGACCAAGAAGGTTCGCCGGTACGGTCTACGTGTAAAATGCAATCCGTATCCGACCCCGTTTTTGTTTTCACACCGATAACATAAGATGTGGTGGTGTCTTTGGTGGAGCCGATATTGTAATCGTGAATATCGAATTTTATCTTACCCTCCACAGGCTCATATAAAGTATCCTGCAGAACAAGGTAAAGTGAACCGTAAAATCCTATTTCTGTTTCCGTGTCTGCTTCGGCATATATCTCGTATGTGCCGGGAAGGGTGGGAACAAAGAGGAAATATGTCATTTCTCCGCCGATAACGGGAGCAAAATACATACCTTCGTTTACTTCGTAATAATCACATTCCAAATATTCGTTGGAAGGGGAGTAAGCCAGCAACTGACCCGAAACACCGTTTTTCTTTATAAGCGTAACCGTAACGGAGTTTTCTTCAGCAGTTAAGGTATATTCATCTTGGGGGCAGAAATACTTATCCGAAACATTAATTTTTACTGTGTATTCGCCTTTCTTTGCGGTAAATTTAGCGCTTCCTTTGCTATTTGTGGTAGTGAAAGCCGAAAATATGCCTCCGGAAATAAGAACCTTCACATCCTTTATTGGATTTCCGATACCGTCAACCACGGAAACGGAATATACACATTCTTCATCGGAAACGGAAACGTCGGGCTCCGAAACACTCTCTTGTGCGGAAACTTCCTCAGAAACATCGCTTTCCGTATCCGAATCGGTGGAAGAAGTGTTGCTCGTGATATCACAAGAAGAGAGCAACAGTAAAACCAGTGTAAAGCACAGTAAAATACGTAAAATATATTTAAAATCTTTCATAAAAGACCTCTTAAATGTTGTTAGGGACAAAATATACGTTTTTCAAACATATAGATGTATCATGCAGCTTAACTGCCTATATATTGTATCATATTCGTTTATGGCAGTCAAGGTTAATAAATTGAAAAACAGAGTTTTTTTGTTATTTTTGTCGTAAAATCCTGTGTTGAAATTTGTAAAAAAGTGTGTTATTATAAAGAAAACTGTTATGGAGATTTTTGATGTATTACAGACACGGACTTGACTATAAATATCCCGAGCGCTCTGATGAACATATGATTACCGTAAAGCACCTGCGGGATACGAATTTTGACGAAAACTATAATTATCTGGACGAAACTCCTTTCAACAAATTCAAGCGGGGCGTTCTGTTTGCTTTATTAAACACCGTTGTATTTCCCATAGTTACCATACGCCACGGCTTGAAAATACACGATAAAGAAAACTATAAAAAGCACAAAGCCGTATACAAAGACGGAGCGATTACTATATGCAACCACGTCTTTATGTGGGATTATCTTTGCGTGCTAAAGGCTATCCGCCCTCATATGCAGTATTTTCCCGCTTGGCAAACAAATTTCGAAGGCCCCAACGGCCCGCTTATCCGCTGGGTAGGGGGTATGCCCGTTCCCACCCATAATTTCCGCGCACTTGCAAAATTCAACAGAGCACTTAATAAAGGCTTGGCAGACGGTAAATGGATCCATTTTTTCCCTGAAGGCTCAATGTGGTTTTATTATCCCGATATCCGTCCTTTGAAAAAAGCTGTTTTCCAGTATGCAGTGGCGCACAACAAGCCGATTATCCCCATGTCCATCTCTTTTCGTGAAAGAAAGGGGATAGGCAGACTTTTCTCTAAAAATCCTTGTGCCGACTTACATATCGGCGAGCCGCTGTTTCCCGATCAAACTCTCCCGCCCAAAGAAGCAACCGATCTTTTACATAAGCAGGCATACCATATTATGCAGGTTATGAACGGTATAAACCCGGGCGATCCTACCTATAACACCGATCAGGATATAAACATCTATAAAAAGACGATGTAATAAAATTTCAGGCAGAAGATTATCTTCTGCCTTTTTGTAAGTTGACAAATGTATTTTAGCGTGATATAATAAATAACACAAAGCGGAGTGCTCTTCGCTGTAAAAACGAAGCTATAACGCAGACTCCGTACTTTTCGCGGGTAAGTCTGTGTTTTTTTATCCTATTAATTTTATCGAAAGGAGTTAAAATATGAAATCAGGAATCATTAAATCAATTATCATTATACTTTTAGCCTTTGTTTTATCCCTAACATCCGGTCTTTCATGTTATGCGAATTCCGCACCGAGAATTTGGGAAGGAACGACCGCTACAGGCGCAGTGATTACCGACGGAGGCTGTCCGATAGTTGTAGAAAGCGAACTGCTCACCTTTGATATATCAGAACTGCCACCTGACCCAACTACTGATGCCGGTGAAACATACATCCATTCCGGAAGCGTTACCGCAGAATACCATTTTTATAATCCTTCCGAGCAAGAAATTACAGCAACATTGGTTTTTCCTTTTGGTGTTCTGCCAAATTATGCTTATTCAGGCGATGTTTATTTTCCCGATACGGATAAATATGAAATAACCTCAAACGATATCTCCATCGAGAAAACACTTCGCTACACCTATAGTGAGTTTCATGAATTTTCCATAGAAAATGATTTGAAATATATTTGCGACGAATATATCGAAGACGTTTTTTTCTCTCCCGAAACCTGCGTTACCATATATAAATATAAAGTTAACGCATCCGAAGAGGATTATTACTGTTTCGAAACGACTTTTGATTGTTATCCTTCAAAGACACGGTTCTTTTTAAAAGAACGGTACGGCGGGATAACATCGGGTGGAAATGATATCGATTTCGAAGTTAACGTTAACACCAAAAGTGAAGACACCTTTGAGCTTGTATTTATCGGCGAAGCGCCTGACGGAGATTTTGACTGGCATCGCTCCGATAAAAGGGGAAAAAGCAAAGACAAAAACGCAACCGTTATTTTCAAAAAAGAAGAAACTGAGATTATTACGTTTGAAGAATATGTGTTCCGTAATTATGATATAGATTCCGGAATACTCAGACAAGACTGGTATAATGCTGCTTTAAGCTTTTTCACGGAAAATTCTGATGATTGTGAGTTAAGCGGTCGCTTCGAGCTGGATTTTACATCCCAGCTTTTAAGATGGTACGAATATGAGCTTACTTTTGCGCCCGGAGAACATTTAACAAATGTTGTAACCGCACCCATATACCCGGAAATTGACGGAACTTACACGCCCTTTGTTTATTCTTACACGTATCTGTTGTCACCGGCAGAGAAATGGGCGTCGTTCGGCTCTCTTGAAGTTGTCATAAACACGCCTTTTTACCTTACCGACTACTCTGTTTCCGGCTT
>JAGCNA010000020.1 GCA_017646185.1 Clostridia bacterium | reverse complement strand
TGCGGCGGAAACGGTAAACACCTTGGTTTCCCCCATA
Source organism: Clostridia bacterium (assembly GCA_017646185.1). Lineage (GTDB taxonomy): Bacteria > Bacillota > Clostridia > Oscillospirales > CAG-382 > SFLA01. Next base: position 3,219 of record JAGCNA010000020.1, on the reverse strand, counting down.
TATCCCTCCACGGAATATACCTTTGAACTTTCCGCAACGGAATTGAATGAAAGTATGCCGTATGCGGCAATAATTCCGATAACGCCCACATACACCGCCAGCATAACAGCTATTACGGCGACCGTCTTTTCCCGTCTTGCACGCTTGCGTCGTATAGACTCGGCTTTGCGTGTGTCCCGACGGTATTTTTCTTCTTCCGTCAAGGGGCGTTTGTTTTGAACGGGTTCCTTTGCGGCAGGCTTTTTAACCAAAAGCTTTTTGCTTTTTTTAACCGTTTTCTTTAATGCCACAGAGCATACCTCCTTTCCTTTAAGGTATTATAACATATCCAACAGCCTTTTGGAAGAGGTTTTAACAAGAATTCGCAAAAACACATAAAATGTATTTGAAACGGTAAAACATACCGAGGGAGATGGATATATGCAGGGCAGATTTTCGGATCATTCATATTCTACGCTTAATCTGGCAATAAAGACAGCTTCGGATTTAGGACACATTTACGTGGGCACCGAGCATTTGCTGTACGCCCTTGTAGAGTCGGACGGATTTCCCGCCGAACTTGATAAAAAAGATATACTTAAAAGAATAGAGCAGATTTCGGATAAAGGCAGAAAAAGCTTTTTATCCGCCGAAGATATGACTCCCGCCTTAAAAGGCGTTTTGTCCCGCGCGGCATCTATTACGCCCTTGGGAGAAGAAACGGATAACGTTACCATATTCATAGCTTTGCTTAGCGCAGATTGCGTGGCTGTCCGTCTGCTTGACGATATGGATATAGATACGGAAAATTTAAAAAAGGCATTGGAAAGGAAAAAGCAAACCAAAATGGGCGCAAAAAGAGAAGTACGGTTATCCACCCCGAACCTTGACAGGTATTCGGTATCTCTTACGGAAAAAGCGATACTTGGAGAAATAGATCCGGTTGTGGGCAGGGAAAAGGAAGAAGAAAGAATTTTGCGCATACTTCTCCGCCGCCGCAAAAACAATCCTCTTTTGATAGGGGAAGCGGGTGTGGGAAAAACCGCCGTGGCGGAATCCATCGCCTTGCGTATATCAAAGGGGGACGTTCCGGAAGAAATGCTTTCCCGCCGCATACTGTCCTTGGATATGGCGTGTCTGGTGGCAGGCACCAAATACAGAGGGGAATTCGAAGAAAAGCTCCGCAATATCATACGGGAAGCCACCGAGGATAAAGACGTAATACTTTTTATAGACGAAATTCACACCCTTGTGGGCGCAGGAGCGGCGGAGGGCGCGGTGGATGCTTCAAATATATTAAAGCCTGCCCTCGCCCGAGGCGAGCTTCAGCTTATCGGCGCCACCACCCCAAAGGAATTCAAAAAAAGCATAGAAAGGGATGGGGCTTTGTGCCGTCGGTTTCAGCAGGTAAATATAAACGAGCCGTCGGTGGAGGAATGTAAAAACGTATTATACGCTTTAAGAGGTCAATACGAAAAATACCACGGAGTCTGCATTTCCGATGAGGCGATCACGGCGGCGGCAGAATATTCCCACCGCTTTATTTCCGGCAGATACCTTCCCGATAAAGCTATCGACCTTATAGACGAAGCCGCATCCGCCAAGCGTATGAACAAAGGCAGCCGTGTGTCGGAAGAGGATATAGCCTGCCTTACGGAGGAAATGTCGGGAGTGCCTTTGGAATTTATTACCGATTCCGATTGCCTGCGGGTGAGTCAGGCGGAAGCCGCTTTAAAAAACGGCATTATCGGGCAGGAGGCGGCTATTTCCGCAATAATCGGCGGGATAAAACGGCGGCATTCCCGTATATCCGAGCCCTGCCGTCCCGGCGGAAGCATGCTGTTTTACGGGCCAAACGGAGTGGGCAAGACAGAATGTGCAAAAAAGCTTGCCTTTGCTTTAAGCGGAAGCTCAAAGGGGCTTATCTCTATAGATATGTCGGAATACACCGAGCCACACTCCGTATCCCGCCTTATCGGCGCTCCTCCCGGTTATACGGGAAGCGGAGAAGGGGGAGTGCTTACCGAGGCGGTGCGCCGCACCCCCTTTTCCACGGTGCTGTTCGATAATGCGGAAAAAGCCCACCCCGACGTAAAAAGCCTTATATCCCGTATTCTGGATAAAGGCGTTCTTACCGATTCCGACGGGCTCACCGTTTCCTTTGAGGATGCTACGGTGATCATAACCGTGTCCGATGACGGCGGTACTGCCCGTGCAGGCTTTTACAGCGGGAAAGCGGGCAGGGACGTAACGGCGCTGCTCCCTGCCGAAATAACCGAAAGGGTGGATGATATTATCTTCTTTGCTCCCCTTGACACTTGCTCCCTCGAGCGTATAGGCTTCGACCGTGCCGAAAAGCTGTCTGCTCTCGCACGGGAACGGGGAGAAGATATATTTTTGCCGCCGGAAACCGTGCTTGATGCGGTAAAAAACTGCAAAGGAAGCGCCCGCACCCTCTGCCGTGACATAACAAGGCTCACCCAAGAAAAAATGTGGGAAAAACAAAGCAAAAAAGTTAGAGAATATCAAAAAAGTACTTGACAAATCGCCATATAACGGATATAATATGTGCCTGTAAAGAAAAAAACTTTACAGGCATACGTTTTTTATACCCCGAAAGGGGTGTTTTTTGAGAGGGCGGGAATTTTATGAACGGAAGAGAGCGCATACTTGTTCTGTTTGATTGCTATTCCCGCGTGCTTTCCTCACGCCAGAGAGACGCTTTGGATCTGTATTACAACGAGGATCTTTCCTTGGCGGAAATAGCCGAGCAAACGGGGATCACCCGTCAGGCGGTGCGTGACCTTATAAAGCACGGCGAGGAAAGATTGTACGAGCTTGAGGAATGTCTTCACGTATATGAAAGGGGACAAGCGGTAAAAAACGCGGCGGAAAGAATTATTGCGCTTACAGATTCTTCCGAAATCCGTTCGGTTGCCGAATCCCTGCTGGGAGAATAATATGTTTCAGAGTCTTGTAGATAAAATGGCGGGTGCTTTGAAGAAGTTCCGCAACAAGGGCAGACTCACCGAAGCCGACGTAAAGGCGGGCATGCGTGAGATAAAGCTGGCGTTGTTGGAAGCGGACGTAAACTTCAAGGTCGTTAAGGAATTTGTTGCGAAGGTGTCCGAGCGTGCTGTGGGCGCAGACGTTATGCAAAGCCTTGTTCCCGCACAGCAGATAGTAAAAATAGTAAACGAAGAGCTTGTGGCTCTTATGGGCGGAAGCAATTCCAAGCTT
>JAGCNA010000019.1 GCA_017646185.1 Clostridia bacterium | reverse complement strand
GTAAAACTTTTCAACATAAATTTGTATTGACTTTTCCCTTTCTCCGTTATAAAATAAAACTACAAATGTTTAAAAAAGGAAAGAGGTGGAAAAGATGGATTCGGGCAGTAACGGCAGTTTGGGAAAAGGAGACCGAAGCGTCTTTTCCGCGTTTTATTTAAATATAAGTTAGGTAAACACGGGAAACTTTTCCCAAAAAACCGCACTCCTAAAAATTCATTTAAGGAGGTATGGCAAAATGGAAGAGAACGTAACCCGCACACTCTTTGACAAAGAAGAGATTGAAAAAGAAGAAATTGAACTTCTGCTTGAGGAAAAACGTTACCGCGAAATAAAAGAACTGTTTTCCGAAGCACAGCCCCAAGATATCGCATACGCCATAGACGGTATGAGCGATAAAGAAACGGTGCTTGTATACCGATTGCTTCCCAAGGAAATGGCGGCGGAAGTTTTTGTTGAAATGGACACCGACCAGCAGGAAGCCCTTATACAAAGCTTTTCCGATGCAGAGTTAAGCGAAATCGTAAACGAGCTTTATGCCGACGACGTTGTTGACATTATCGAAGAAATGCCCGCCAACGTGGTAAAGCGTATACTCCGCAATGCAGACAGCGAAACACGGCGGTCCGTAAACGAGCTGCTCAAGTATCCCGAGGACAGCGCCGGAAGTATTATGACAACCGAATACGTGCGCTTTGAAGCCGACTTCACGGTGGGCGAGGCGCTGACACGTATTCGCAGAACGGGCGTAGACAAGGAAACCATTTACACCTGCTACGTAACCGGCGAAAACAAAAAATTAATAGGCTATGTTTCCGCAAAAACCTTGTTGCTGGCAGAAACCGACGATCTGATCGGCGACATTATGGAAACCAACGTGGTTTTCGTTCACGCAAACGATACCAAAGAAAAAGCATCCAACGAAATGCTTAAATACGATATTCTCGCACTGCCTGTTACCGACAGCGAAGAGCGTCTTGTGGGCATTATTACCATAGACGACGCTGTAGACGTTCTGCAGGAAGAAGCCACCGAGGATATTGAAAAGATGACGGCTATGCTCCCTTCGGACAAGCCTTATCTTAAAACCGGCGTATGGGAAATATGGAAAAAACGTATCCCCTGGCTTACGCTGTTGATGATTTCCGCAACCTTTACGGGACAGATTATAACGGTATTTGAAAAAGATCTTGCGGCGCTGGGCGTTGTGGCACTTACCGCATTTATTCCCATGCTTATGGGTACGGGCGGTAACGCAGGCGGTCAATCATCTGTAACGGTAATACGCGGTCTTGCCACGGGAGAATTGGAATTATCAGATGTAATGCGGATAATCTGGAAGGAAACACGAGTTTCCGTGCTGTGCGCAATAACCCTTGCCGTTGTTGGCTTTGCTAAAATAATATTGATAGATAACCTTATATTCAGAAACGCCGTGCCTCTTGATGCGGCGGCTGTGGTATGCATCGCCCTTGCGGCTACGGTTGTTGTGGCAAAGCTTGTGGGATGCACCCTTCCCCTGCTGGCAAAGGTATGCAGGCTTGACCCCGCAGTTATGGCGAGTCCCTTTATAACCACAATAGTGGATGCAATTTCACTGCTTATATATTTCAGAGTTGCTTTACTCATTCTCACATAAAACGGAGGACAATCTTTATGGCTGTGATCTACGACCGTAAAAACGAAATTATCCAGATTAACACAAAAAACACCAGCTACGTAATGGCTGTACGGGACGGATATCTTGTGCATCTTTATTACGGCGCTTTGCTTGGCGAAGGGGATCATTCCTATTTCTTCCGCACTCAGGGAAGAGCCGCTTTTTCTCCCCGAATGGAAACGGGCGAAGGATTCAGCCTTGATGATATTCCTTTTGAATATCCCTGCTGGGGCAGAGGCGATATGCGCTCCCCTGCTCTGGAGATTAAAAACAGCGACGGCTCCCGTATAGTTGACCTTAATTATGTAAACTGCGAAGTGACCGCGGGCAAGCCTATGCCCAAGGGACTTCCCGCTGTTTACTGCGAGGATGATTCCGAAGCAGAAACCCTTACCGTTACCCTTGCGGACAAGGTAAGCGGAATTGAAGTAAAGCTGTTTTACACCGTTTTCGCAGATACGGATATTATCACCCGCCGCGCAGAAATAACCAACGGCGGAAGCGCAAAATGCAATATTCTTAAAGCAGCCAGCGCTTGCATTGATTTCGACCACATGGAGTTTGATGTTATCTCCAACCACGGTACCCATTGCCGTGAGAGAAATATTGAAAGATTCCCTCTTGCAAGAGGCGAATATAAAATGGCGTCCCGCAGAGGTGCTTCGGGTCACGTTCACAACCCCTTTATGATAATCGCATCCCACGATACCACCGAGGATAACGGGGATTGCTACGGAACAGTGCTGGTATATTCCGGCGATTTTGCTTCTGAAATTGCAGGAAACCAGTACCAGACAGCCCGTCATATTGTAGGTCTTAACCCCGACGGGTTTGATTGGCCTCTTGAAGCAGGTGAAACCTTTGTAACCCCCGAAGCGGCGCTTACCTATTCAGCGTTGGGTTTCACCAAGCTTTCTCACAACTACCACGAGCTGTTTGCAAGAAGACTTTGCAGAGGAAAATTCCGTGACGTACGCCGTCCCGTTTTGCTTAACAGCTGGGAAGCCTGCTATTTCGGCTTTGATGCGGACAGATTGGTTAAGATCGGCGAATGCTCCGCAGATCTGGGTATCGAACTGTTGGTTATTGACGACGGCTGGTTCGGCGTGAGAAACAGCGACAACTGTTCTTTGGGCGATTGGACCATCAACCCCAAAAAGTTCCCGAACGGACTTGAAGGTGTTTACAAGCCCTTAAAGGAAAAAGGAATTGATCTTGGTATATGGTTTGAGCCCGAGATGATCTCTCCCGACAGCGACCTTTACCGTGCCCACCCCGATTGGTGCATACATATTGAAAACCGCCCCCGTTCTCAGGGACGCTGGCAGCTTATTCTTGACCTTACCCGCAAGGAAGTGAGAGATTATCTTTACGAATCCATTGCGGCAATACTGCGCACGGGAATGATATCTTACGTAAAGTGGGATTTCAACCGCAATATGACGGAAATAGGCAGTCCCGTACTGGGCGCAGAGCATCAGGGCGAGGTGACCCACAGATATTATCTGGGTCTGTACGAACTTCTGGAAAGACTTGTAACCGATTTCCCCGACGTATTGTTTGAATCCTGCTCCGGCGGCGGCGGCCGCTTTGATGCAGGCCTGCTGTACTATATGCCTCAGGTCTGGACCAGCGATAATTCCGATGCTATCGAAAGATTAAAGATACAGCACGGCACTTCTCTGGTATATCCCATGTCCGCAATGTCTGCCCACGTTTCCGCTTCTCCCAACCATCAGACGGGACACGTTACTCCTTTTATGACAAGATTTACCGTTGCCTTTACCGGCTCTTACGGATACGAGCTTGATCCCACCGCCCTCTCCGAAGAGGAGCAGGAGCTGGTTAAAAAGACGGTTGCTCTTTACAAGCAGTACGGCGGAATGATGAACAGCGGAAAATATTACCGTCTGGCAGGTCCTTACGACGTTGATTACTGCGCTTGGTGCACCGTTTCCGAGGATAAAAGCCTTTGCGTTGCGGGATACGTGCTCACCCACGTGAGAATGTACGGAAACAACCGCAGAGTACGCCTTAAGGGTCTGGACGAAAACGCCACCTACCGCGATGCCCTTACCGGCGATATCTACACGGGAAGCCAGCTTATGGGCTTCGGCGTGCATTGCCCCGAAACGCTGGAGTATACCTCCCATATGTGGATACTTGAAAAGATATAACGTAAATAAACGCAAAAAGAGTGGACTCGAAAAAGTCCACTCTTGTTTTTTATTCTTCATCCTGTTCGGAAAATATCTTTTCCCGTTCAGCCATACGATTTAATCTTCGTTTGATTACCGGAATTCTGTTTTTAGCATTATATATTGCCGAATGTATCATCCAGTAGCAACCATAGCAAAGCACCGGCAGAGTCAATAGCAAGAAAATAACAGTCACAATACACCATAAAATAATATCAGTATTGTTTTGTTTTTTTACGTATTCAAAATCAGCAATCACGGTACCGTCGGAAAGCTGCAACGACTGAATATTATTATCCCCCGATATATTTGTTACATATTGAATGATCACTTCGGAATTTGTCAGAACGTTTACAAACGTATCGGACTCGGGATAATCCGAAATGTCATCGTCGTAAATACGAAATTCAACGCCGTCAACATAAAGCTTGTAATAAGATTTTTGGCCGTGCCTGGCTCTGCCTGATGATGATACTTCACTACATTTCCCCGTTACCGTATATAAGGTGTTTATCTTTTCACTTATATACTGACCGCTTAACACACCGGCGCAAAACCACAACATCACCAATATATACGCGATAACGAGAGCTATCGCAACTAAAATACTCAAACATATTTTAAGATAATATGCTCGTATTTCTTTTTCCATCGTAGCAACTTTATCTTTTTTCATATATTATTTCCTATCTTGTTCAGAAAACATCTTTTCCCGTTCAGCCATACGCTCTAACCTTCGCTTGATTACCGGAATCCTATTTTCAATCTTATGATTAATAGTGGATATCCATCCGTAGCAGCCCCAGCAAATCAGCGGCAAAGAAGCCAGCAAGAAAAGAGGAAGCATAATGCATGCAAAAATAAAGTTAGTAGTATTTTCTTTTTTTACGTGTTCAAAATCAGCGAACACAGTACCGTCGGACAGTTGCAATGATTGAACATAATTTTTTCCGAATACTCCGGTTACATATTGAACGATTACTTCTGAATTTGACAGAACGTTTTCAAGCGTATCTGAATCGGGATAATCGGAGAGATCATTAGAACCAATACGATATTTAACACCGTCAATATAGAATGTGTAATAAGAATTACCTCTCCGTATTGTGCCTATATCATTATACGATACATCAGTGCATTTTCCGGTTACCGTATACAAAGTATTTGTCTTTTCACTTATATATCCGGTTCTTAATACGCTATACCAACACAGCAAAGGTAAAAATGTCCAAACGGAAACGAGAACTATCGAAGCCAAAATACTAAAGTATTTTTTAAGATAATATGTTCGTATTTCTTTTTTCAGTTCGGCGACCTTATCTCTTTTCATCGGTATTTCCTCCAATTATTCCAAAACCTCGGAATATCCGGCGCAGGGGGCGGTATTTAAACCGCAGAAGAATTTAGCGGTATTTAACGGAAGCAAAAGAACACTGTGATCCTCTTTTTGCAAAAGGATGTCTTTTTCTTTTTTTATACGCAGTGAAAAACCTCTCTCGCTTTCATCGGGTGATATTTCCGAAAGGCTTTCAAGTGTCCTGTAAGGAATTTTAAGACAAGAGGAAATGTCTTTACCCGCAAAGGCGCATTCGGGGGCGCAAAAAATATTATTAAAGCCTATTCTGGCGCAAAGCAAATTCAAAAGCTCTTTATCCGGAAGACCTTTTTCCCCGTCCAAAGCAAATACGTACAGACTCATAGTGTTATCACCTCTTTAAGATTTTAGCATTTCGGCATAATTTTGTCAATATTGCAGATAATTAGGTTAAAGGGGGTAATATATAAATGAAAAAAATATTTTTAACCATCACATTCATTTTAATTTTCGCACTCACTTTGGCACTTCCCGTATTTGCGGCGCTGGAAAGCGTTTCTTTGGGTATGAGCTATACTCTTTCCGCTAATCCCAGCGGTTCTTATGCCGACGACGGTAAAATGCTTACCGACGGAATTCACGGCACAAAGGTGGGAGAATCCTACCATAAATCCGGAACCTACGTGGGTATTCCCGCCACATCCATTGACGAAAACGGATGCTTTTCCGTTACCGTTGATTTAGGCGAAGTAAAGACAGATATTACCGGTTTTGATCTGTATTACGCATGCGAAACCGATGCCAACGTATACGCACCCGAATACAGTGAATTCTTTGTTTCCGAAGACGGGGAAAATTATACCGTTGCGGGCAAGGTGATGTCCGGCGAATCCAATGACGCGGGAATTACAAAAGCGGGGGTTATAAACTGCAGACTTAACGCAGGTGTAAAGGCAAGATACGTTAAGTTTGTTATTAAAAATCCTTTGTTTATCATCGGCGAGCCGGAAAGCGTTGCAAATGTAGGCTGGATGTTTATTGACGAAGTTTCCGTTTTACAGGACGACGGCAAAACCCCTGAAATGGGAGATATGCTTATAATACCCGTTATCAATTCCATAGGTGTTGTATGCGCCGCAGGTGGATTGACTGCGCTCATAGCAGGTATAAAGAAAAAGACGGAACGGTAAAAGACGCTTTAAAGGAGAGGGTGAAGGCATCCTCTCCTTTTAAACCATTCCAAAATAGCACTCTTTTTTGCATTTTGCCAAACAAACCCCTAAAAACACCCTTTGTTTTTTAGCAAAACTTTTTTAAAACCTATTGACAAAGGTGTGAAAGGGTGGTATATTAGCACTCGTAGAGAACAAGTGCTAAAAACACAGGAGGCAGCAGATGGAACTTTCCGAAAGAAAAAAGAAAATTCTTAAATCGGTAATAGATTCGTACATCCGCACGGGTGAGCCCGTGGGAAGCAAGCTGCTTACCGGCACGTCCGACCTGCAGGTGTCTTCCGCCACCATTCGTAACGAAATGAACGAATTGGAACGGATGGGATATCTTGAACAGCCCCACGCTTCTGCGGGAAGAGTTCCCACGGCGGAGGGATACAGAACCTACGTTGACGGTCTGATGGAGCAATACCTTCTCTCCCTTGAAGAACTCAAGGTGCTTAACGAGGTGTTCAATTACAAGGTAAGCGAAATTGAAAGACTTATGGAAAGCGCAAGCCACGCCATAAGCGAAATGACAAATTACACCTCATTTTCCGTAATACGCCCTTCCGGCAGAAACGCACAACGGTTTGAAACTCTGTATATCGACGAACACAGCTTCTTACTTATAATGATCTGCACCGACGGAAGCATAAGAAACCGACACGTAAAGGTGCGTATGTCCGTAGACCCGGAAATGCTTAAAACCGTGGCAGATGCGCTTAACGCCACCATGTCAGGTGTTTGCAGTGAGGACGTTACCCTGCAATCGGTATTGGAGTTCGAGGAAAGGCTGGGCGCCCATTCGGGAATAGCCGCAACGGTGCTGAGAGTAATATACGATATGCTTAACTCCACGGACAGCGAAAAGGTGCATATTGACGGCGTTACAAAGCTGCTCTCCTACCCCGAGTTCAGCGACGTGGAAAAGGCAAAGGATGCTATTGCCCTCTTTGAGGACAGAAGAGATTTTGCACAAAAAATTATGAGCCGCAGTACCGATGAAAAAGGACTTACCGTCCACTTCGGCGAAGCGGATCTTCCCGATGCGGGTATAGTTTTACAGCCCATAATCATTAACGGAAAAACAGTGGGTGCCATTGGTGTAATGGGTCCCAAACGAATGGATTATAAAAAGGTAATTGCCTCGCTTCAATATTTTGTGGATAACGTAGGCAAGCAATTTGAAGGAGAATCTGAAAATGAGCAAGAACACAGAAAAAAACCTGAATGATGCGGAAGAGCCCGTAACCGAGCAGGCGCAGGAAGAGGTTAACGCACAGGAGCTTGCAGAACAGCTTGCTGAGGCAAACAAATCCCT
>JAGCNA010000191.1 GCA_017646185.1 Clostridia bacterium | reverse complement strand
TCTGCTATGAGGTTTTGCGGAAATCCCGGCAGAGGCAGCTATGAATTGGCTTCTGCCGGCGACAGAACACTTTTTGATTGCAGAAACGAGCTGGCGCATGAATTTGGTGCCCTGCCCGAAAACTGTGTGCTCACCAAAAACACAACGGAAGCACTGAATATAGCAATAAAGGGTTACGTCTTAGCAAAAAAAGAGCTTGTTCACGTGCTCGTTTCGGATTTTGACCACAACGCCGTTTCCCGCATAATATACGACCTTAAGCAAAGAGAAAAAATAAAAGTAACGGTTTTTGAATCCGACCTTTTTGACGATAAAAAGACCGTACAAAACTTTGAAAACAGTATAACGGAAAAGACTTCCCTTGCGGTATTTACTCACGCTTCCAACTTGTGCGGAAGAATATTTCCCGTTAAAGAAATGAGAAAAATCGCAAAAAGCCGCGGTATAACGGTTATTACTGATATTGCCCAGACAGCGGGAATTTTGGATATAAACACCGAAGATTACGGTGATATTATATGCCTGCCCGGCCACAAGGGGTTATACGGTCCCGCAGGAACGGGCGCTATGATAATAAGCAGGGATTTTGACAGCCAACTGTATCCTTTGCTCCACGGAGGAACGGGTATTTTATCTGCGGATATGAAAATGCCCTCTTTTTTACCCGAGCGGTTTGAAGCAGGCAGTCTTAACGCACCGGCCTACGCAGGGCTGTGCACCGCATTAAAAGAAAAGGATATGAAAAACAAAAAGCTCACGCAAAAGATATACAAATATCTTTTAAGTGAGCTGAAAAACATGAAGGGAATAACCGTTATAGGCGCACCCGAAGAAAAGCAGGAGGAAAATTGGGTGCCGATAATTCTTATAAATCTGTGGGGATATAACAGTGAAGAAGCCGCCGAAATGCTGGCAAAGGAAAATATTGCCGTAAGAGGCGGTCTGCACTGCGCTTATAAAGCCCACAAAAAGCTTGGCACATTAAAGACGGGAGGAGTGCGAATAAGCATCGGCAGAGGGAACACAATGGTTCATGCGCAGGCGTTAATAGACACTCTCGCCCGCAAGACGACCTGTTGAAAATGCGATCTGAAGATTATACCCACCGGTATACGCATCCACATCTATAACCTCACCTGCGAAATACAGCCCTTTGACAATGCGTGATTCCATTGTTGAAGGGTTTATTTCTTTTACGTTTATTCCGCCGGAGGTAACTATAGCTTCTTCTACGGGACGGGTGCCCGTTACGGTGAAGGACAAATCCTTAAGAAGATCGCAAATGCGCTTTCTTTCTTCCTTGGTTATCTCGTTAACACGCTTTTCCGAAGAAATACCCGATAAATTAACAAACACGGGAATAAGCTTTGAAGGAAGCAAGCCGGAAAGTACGTTTGAATATATTTTGTTTTTGTTATCGGAAAAATCACGCAGCAGGCGTTTATCCAGAGTTTCTTTATCCAGCGCAGGCTTTAGATCGATAGACATTTTTACGGGATAATTTTTACCGATAACTGCAGATGCCGAAAGAATGGTGGGGCCGCTTACACCGAAATGGGTGAAAAGAAGCTCGCCTTCGTCGGAATACAAGGTTTTTTCATTCTTGGTGAATTTTACGGCAACGTTACGGAGGGAAAGTCCCATCAGTTCACGGCAGAGCTTTCCTTCGCAAACCAAGGGTACAAGGGAACCGCGGGGTGTTACCACGGTATGTCCCGCCTGGGAAGCAAGACGGTATCCATCACCCGTTGAGCCGGTCTTGGGATATGACATTCCGCCGGTGGCGATTATTACGTTTGATGCGTTATAGGTTTTTGAAAAGCCTTTAACGCCCACAACTTCTCCGTTTTCCACCAATAACTGCTTAACCGTATCTTTTACACATTCACAGTTTGATTCTACCTCTTTACGAAGGCATCTGCGGATATCCTGAGCGCTGTCGCTTTCGGGAAAAACACGTCTGCCTCTTTCGGTTTTCAAAGGAATACCCCGGGAAGTAAAAAATTCCATAGTGTCTTCGGGGGAAAAATCCGTAACTGCACGGTAAAGAAAACGGGGGTTGGTAGGCACGTTTTCCAAGAATTCGTTAAGTGTGCAGTTGTTGGTAAGGTTACATCTGCCTTTACCCGTAATACCTATCTTTAAGCCGAACTCTTTGTTTTTTTCTATAACCAAAACCTTTGCACCGTTTTGGGATGCGGTGATAGCCGCCATCATTCCTGCGGCGCCTGCACCGATAATTATAACGTCGTACATTGGGATTTAACCTCCTCTTCGAAAAGACTCCAAGGATATTGTGAAACGGGCGGTACGGAGATTACGGTGCGCTCTTTTCCGCCCGAAGAGAATTTTAATTTATAAGACCACAAGGCAGTCTTGTCCCCTGCCCCGCCGTAACGCTTATCGCCGTAAAGGGGCGTTTTGCGGGAGGAAAACTGCAAACGTATCTGATGTGTCCTGCCGGTTATCATTTTTGCTTTTACAAGGGCGTACCCATCCTTTTCCGAAAGGACGGTGTATTCAAGAGATGCTTCTCTTACCCCTCTGCGCATACGCTTTACAACGTAGGATTTGTTCTTGTGGGTATCGTGAAACATATAATCGGAAAGAACGCCGCTTTTTTCGGGCAAGGAACCTACGGTTATAAACAGATATTCTTTATCAAAACCCAAAGAGCGGAGCTTTTCTGCGTTTGCAGAAGAGCTTCCCAGCAAAACGGCGCCGCCCGCAACCTTGTCTATACGGTGTACGGGGTATGCTTCTCCGCCGCAGGCCTCCCTTACCAATGCGGGAAGAGAGTTTGCCCCGGTATCCTCGCATACTACGCCTATATCCTTTTGAGCCACTATGCAGTTTTTATCACGATAAAGTATATCCATTTATTTCACCTGCCTTATAACTGATTTTACCACAGTAATGACGGTTTAGCAAGGAAAATAAACAAAATACTTTACTTTTAGCAACAGGGACTGTATAATAAAAACAGCATTTTTCTGAAAAAAGGAGACCGTTTTATGAAAAGATTTGTGGGGCTTATGCTTGCTGTTATTATGTTAACTGCCACTCTTCCCTGCTTTGCGCCCGATACCGCATACGCTTTGGGAAATAAGGATTTTAACGGATTAAAGGTAGCCTACATTCCTATTGACAACCGCCCCGTTAATTATGACAGAGTGCAGATGCTGGCAAAAAGCGTAGGGTTTGAACTGCTTATGCCGGAGGAGGATGCCTTCCGCACCGCCCTTGACAATATGAAACCAAACAAAAACGGCTCTACTTACGGTGACAGAGAAAAGCTGCTTGAATGGTTAAAGGAAACGGACAAAACCTGCGATTATTTCGTGCTTTCTCTTGACCAGCTGTTAAGCGGCGGATTGGTTGCTTCCCGCTGGCTTGATAATACCGATCTTTCCTTTGAATTTGAGGTTGCGGATTATATTATCCAGCTTGCGAAAACCAATACGGTAGTACTGTTCGACACGGTTATGCGCCTTGCGTCCACAGTGAATTATCAAGGCTACCAGATGAACGAATACAACAACCTGCGTTCTTACGGCTCTGTTGCGAGAAAAACTCTGAAAGGAAACGAGCTTAAAACCGAAAACATTATTGCAGGATATAAATACGGTGTAAACGGAAACAAGATCTCCACCCCGCTTTCGGACAAGGCAGTGGATAAATACCTTGCTTCCAGAACAAGAAAATTAAAGCTTATCGACTACATACTTTCCAAATCCCTTGATGATCTTGAATATTGCTATGTAGGTGTGGACGATTCTTCCACCACCACAAATATACAGACAAACGAAATTAACTTGATTTCCCAAAAGCTGGGAAGCAACGGAATGATATATGCGGGCACCGATGAATTGGGACTTATGGGAATAACCCGCATCGTTACCAAGCTGTACGGAAGCGCAGATATCGGAGTTACCTATTTCGGCGGTAGAGAAAACGAGATAGCCGATGGATTTGATTTTGCTACCCTTAAATATGAAGTGGAAAACCATATAAAATCCTTAAACTGCACCGTAAAAAGCGGCGGCGATGGGGATTTGCAGGTATTGGTAATAACACAAGGCGCAGGCAAAAAGGATGCGGCGAATCTTGTGGACAAAGCCTTTGAATACGTTGATAAAAGAATACCCGTTATTATTATAGACCCCAACACGGGAACGGGCGACGTGTTGCAAAAGGAACTGCTTAACAGAGATTTTCCTCTCTCTATGCTTTTGGGATACTCCTGCTGGAACACAGCGGCAAACGCCATGGGAATTGCATTATCTAACGGAATTTCAAGATATTCCTATTTAAAAAATTCAAGCAACGTTACCGAAGAAAGCCATATAGGATTTTTGCAGGCAAGCACATTTGGATTTTTAAAGGATATTTCTTACAAGCATTTCGGATTTTCCAAAGACAGACCCAATGCAGACGGGTTTGCCGGATATAAATATATTCTTGGAAAGATCAATTCTTCCCGTTTGATCACCTCACTTGCCCCTTACAGAACTTCGGAGCACGGGAAAATAAGCGCCGATAACTACCACTACCCTTGGGACAGAACCTTTGAAATGACCTTTACCGTTTCCGTGGAAAAGACACCTACCGTTATTTACGGAGACGTAAACGGGGACGGACGGATACTGGTAAACGACTATCTGATGTCAAAACGCATAGAAGCGGGAACCAAAACCGCCGATAAAAATATGCTTGAACGGGCAGATATTAACGGCGACGGCAAGATAGACAAAAACGACTACGAGCAAATAAAAAAGCACGTATTGGAAGATTTTATTATAAAGTAATATACAAAAAGCGTTACAGACTTTCTGTAACGCTTTATTTTTTATAAGCCTTCCGCTATTTCGAATATAAGCTTTTCCGTCTTTTCCCAACCGATACAAGGGTCGGTTATGGATTTGCCGTAGACGGGAGTATCCGTTATCTTCTGGCAACCGTCCTCTATGTAGCTTTCGATCATAAGCCCCTTTACCATTTTGCGAAGGTCTGCAGAACAACGGCGGGTGTGCATTACGTCTTTGGAAATACGTATCTGCTCAAGATACTGTTTGCCCGAATTGGAATGGTTTGTATCTATGATAACAGCGGGATTTTTAAGTTCCGAAGCGCA
Organism: Clostridia bacterium; assembly: GCA_017646185.1. Taxonomy (GTDB): domain Bacteria; phylum Bacillota; class Clostridia; order Oscillospirales; family CAG-382; genus SFLA01. Next base: position 8,369 of record JAGCNA010000191.1, on the reverse strand, counting down.
ATAGAGTTCAAACAAGCGGATAAGATCCTCGTAGTGATAATTGGGCATTGACTGTCCGTGCTTGTTTACGCTGCCGCGGAGGATTGCGTGGGTGTATAGGTTTCCTTTGGAGGCAACCTCCCAGCCGCGGTAAATAAAGGTGTGCCCGTGCTGGGCGGCGTAAATGGCGTTCATCATAACCGAAAGATCGCCGCTGGTGGGGTTTTTCATTCCTACGGGAATATCAAGCCCCGAGGAGGTGAGGCGGTGATTTTGGTTTTCCACGCTTCGTGCGCCCACAGCCACGTATGAAAGCAGATCGGAAAGATAACGATAGTTTTCGGGATAAAGCATTTCGTCTGCACAGCCGAATCCCGTTTCCGCCAATGCTCTCATATGAAGCTGACGGATTGCCACAACGCCCTTTAACATATCCGGCTTTTCGTTGGGGTCGGGCTGGTGAAGCATTCCTTTATAGCCTGCGCCGGTGGTGCGGGGCTTGTTTGTGTATATACGGGGAATGATAATGATTTTATCCGAAACCTTGTCCTGAACCACACGCAGACGGTGGATATAATCTATAACCGCATCCTCTCTGTCTGCGGAGCAAGGTCCGATAACCAAAATAAACTTTTCGCTTTCCCCTGCAAACACTTTGCGTATCTCTTCATCGTTAGACGCTTTTACTCTTGCCATTTCCTCTGTTACGGGATACTGCTCTTTTATTTCCTTGGGAATGGGAAGCTTACGATAAAATTCCATATTCATAAATGTTACATCCTTATTTTTTATCGAATTTTGTTCTGCGTTCTCCTGCTTTGCGCATTACCGCCCGCATTTCTTCACGCTGACCGTTGGCAACGTATTCTCTGAAACGAGCAAATTCTGCGGAAAACGCATCCATCTGGCGCAAAAGTGCGTCTTTGTTCATTAAAAACAGCTCGCTCCACATTTCATCGTTTATTTTGGAAATTCGGGTAAGATCCCTGAAGGAGTCACCCGTATATTTTTCAAGTCCCTCTTCCTCGTTGGTAGTCATAAGCGTTACGGCTATACAGTGGGTAAGCTGGGAAAGGAATGCGATCATATCGTCGTGCTCTTCGGGAGACAGCACGGAGATACGGGAAAATCCCAATATTTCTCCCAGCCGCTTGCAGGTTTCCACCGCTTCGGGAGTGTTTTTTTCTGTAGGAGTTACGATATAGTTTGCGCCTTTAAACACGCTGTCATCGCTGAATTCCACGCCGCTTCTTTCTCTGCCTGCCATAGGGTGTGCGGAAACGTACTCAACGTCGGAACGGAGCCTGCCTTGTACCTGATTAACAACCAGCGTTTTTACGCCGGTAACGTCGGTAATAAGGGTGCCGCTGCGAAAAAGATGCTGATACATTATTATCCACTTAACGAAGGTGGCCGGATATAATGCGAAAACTATAAGATCTGCCTGAGCGATAAGCTCTTCATCGGGCGTGGTTGCGCCTTCAAGTATCATTCCACGCTCCAACGCATAATCTATATCCTTCTGCTCAAGGGTTATGGCGCGCACCTTGTATCCTTGCTTGGATAACGCAGAAGCATAACTTCCGCCCATAAGTCCCAAGCCTACTATAAGTATGTTTGTATCTTTATTTATTGTCATGATATTTCACCTCTATGCCCAGTGAGCTTAATCCTTCAAAAAAGTGAGGAAAGCTTTTGGAAATAGCTTCCGCACCGTCTATAACGCCACCCGTAAGAGTGAGCAACACCGCAAGAGACATAACTATACGGTGATCGTTATGACCGTACAGCGGTTCGGAGGGAGAATGAAACTCCACGGGATATACCACAACGGAATCCTCGTGAACGGCAACGGAAACGCCGAACTTTTTAAGTTCTTCCGCCATAGCGGATGCACGGTCGCTTTCTTTAAAGCGCAAACGGGAGGTTCCGTTAAACACTCCGCCGTATTTTGCGGACGCCACCGCAAACAGCACGGGTCCCAGATCGGGACAATCGCCGATATGAACGGTGGGAATGCCCTGCTCCAGCAAAGCAAAATGCTTTTCGTATATCTTATCCCCCTGCAAAGAATCCTCACGGAGACCGAGAATATTCACGTTCCCTCCAAGGGTGTTCAGAGCGGCGTAAAATGACGCTCCCGAATAATCTCCCTCAACCGTAGTTTCCGTGGGGCAAAAGCCTTTTCCGCCCTTTACCAAAATGGTGTGATCGTCTGTCCAGCAGGCGTCAACTCCGAATTCCTTTAAAGCCTGCAAAGTAAGCTCAATATAGGGACGGCTCACTACCGGAGGTATTATGTTAACAACGCTGTCTTTTTCAAGCAAGGGCAAGGCAAACAAAAGTCCGCTTATGAACTGACTGCTCACGCTTCCCGAAATACGGTATTCTCCTGCGGTGATAGGCCCTCTCAGCATAACGCTGTTTCCGTCTTGGGAAAATACAAAGCCTTTTTCACGGCTCAGCTCCTCGTACGCATCCAAAGGACGGCGAAAAAGGGATTCCGCACCGGTTAAAAGCAGATTTTTTCCGCACAGAAGGCAGACGGGAATAAGAAAACGCAGAGTGCTTCCGCTTTCTTTGCAATACAACGCCTGAACGGGAGATGCGTTGCAAACGTCGGTACCGTAGACCGTAACCGTATCTTTATTATATTCAAAGCGTGCGCCCAGCAAGGAAAGACATTCCATGGTCGCCGTTACGTCATCACATTCGGGAACACCGTGTATAACGCTTTTTCCCTTTGCCAGCGCCGCGCATATAAGCATACGGTGCGCCATACTCTTGGAGTTTGGAGCAGACACGGTGCCGATAGCAACCCCCGGGGTAATTTCAACTCTCATTTCTTATAACCTTCCAAAAGAAAATCTATAGCTTCCATATATCCGTCCGTACCGTGTCCCGAAATGGTTTTAACGCACACGTCACGGATATAGCTTACTTTACGGAAATCTTCACGGGAATTCACATCAGATATATGCACCTCCACCGTGGGAATACGTACGGCGGAAACCGCATCCCGCAAAGCAATACTTGTGTGAGTATAGGCACCGGGGTTTATAACGATTCCTTCCACTCCCGTAAAATATGCCTCTTGTATCTTATCCACAAGGTCGCCTTCGTGGTTGGATTGATATTGAGTAATATAGTTACCCGTGTCCACACCTTTTTGAGCAATACGGTTACATAAAGCTTCAAAGGTTTCCGTGCCGTAGTGGCCGGGTTCTCTTATGCCCAGCATATTAAGATTTGGTCCGTTTATAACAAGTATCTTCAATTTAAAAATTCCTTTCCTATCTTTTGGGCAACGCTGTTTGCGTCTCCCTCTACGGGTATACGGATATGGCAGGTGGAAATATATCTGTCTATACGCTCGTTATACCGTTTTTCTATATCCGCCTTGCTTAGCGCGAGAGGACGGTCTTCCGTAGGAATAAGCTCATTCAGGGGACGGTCTATAAAGCAAATTACCCCGTTTCTGCGCAAAGCGTTTACGTTTTCATCCCTTAACACGGTACCTCCTCCGCAGGAGATTACTACCCCCGAAAGGGTGGAAAGCCGCTTTGCCGTTTCGGTCTCCATGTCTCTGAAGGCTTTTTCGCCACGAGCTTCGAAAATTTCGGTAATTTCCATTCCCGCTTGTTTTACTATCTCTGTGTCGATATCGTAAAATTCCCTACCCGTTTTCTCTGCAAGTAATCTGCCCACCGTGGATTTTCCGCAACCCGGCATACCGGTGAGCACTATATTCTGCTTGGAGGATTTAAGCTCTTTATATATGTTTTCGATTATGCTTTCTTCGTATTTTACGTTTGCAAACAATTCCGAAGCCGCAACAGCCTGATAAACCAACATATATAATCCGCCCATTGCAGGAATTCCTTTTGCTTGGGCAGACAGCACCAGATTTGTGGATATGGGGTTAAACACCACGTCCACCACACCCTGCAGATTGGGAAAAGCGTTTATATCAACAGGTGCGGCATCACATTCGGGGAACATTCCCACGGGAGTAGTGTTTATAATAATTTCCGAATCCGAAAGGTGTTCGTATGCAAAAGCATAGGTTACGCAACCTTCTTTTTCGGTACGTCCTACCCGATCAATACGGCTTGCACCCAAAGCTTTTGCAACTGCCAAAGCAGTGCGGGAAGTTCCGCCCGTACCGAGAATAAGCACCTTTTTACCGCTGATATCCCCTGCCGTCTTTAAAACGAGGGCTTTAAGACCGTAAAAATCCGTATTATAGCCGTGCAAAACTCCATCTTTGTTTACTATTACGTTTACAGCGCCTATATACTGCGCCGAATCACTTATATAATGCAGATAAGGAATAACATCTTGTTTGTAAGGAATAGTTACGTTTACACCCACAAATTCCTTTTTGGCAAGAAATTCGCCAAGGGCATCCCGAGGAATTTCCTTTAAAACGTAATCCGAAGTTGCAAGCCTTTTGTGTATATCCGGCGAAAAGCTGTGTCCCAATTTTTCGCCGATAAGTCCGTATTTCATATTATTCTCCCAAAAGATAATCCGTACCGAAACGGGTGCAAAGTAGGTCTGCCAAAGCTATGGCGGTTACGCTGTCCACCACCGCACGGGCACGGTGGACTATGCAGGGGTCATGACGTCCCGTAAGGCTTAACACGGCGTTTTCTCCGTTTTTAAGATCAACTGTGTTCTGGGGTGCAAAGATGGAAGGTGTGGGCTTTACAGCGGTACGGAAGATCACGGGCATTCCGTTGGTAATGCCGCCGTTGATACCGCCGTTGTTGTTTGTATCGGTAACAACTGCGCCGTTTTCAAAGCGGAAATTATCGTTACACTCGCTTCCCCGCATTTGGGCAACGGAAAAGCCTGATCCGAATTCTACACCTTTTATACCGGGAACGCTGAAAAGGGCGTGGGAAATAACTCCCTCTGCCGTATCAAACCAAGGCTCCCCAACTCCTGCGGGAATGCCGGTAACGGCGGTTTCCAATATTCCGCCGACACTGTCTCCTTCACTTGCGGCTTTTGATATTTCTTCCTGCATCAATACACCTTTTGCTTCATCAAGTACCGCAAAAAGAGAGGAATTAAGTGCATCTATGGAAGAATCAAGGCTTGTGTTATCAAATTCCGAATCCTTCACCCCGCCGATAGAATAAATATGTGTGCCGATATTTATTCCCTTTGCTTTAAGCGCCTGCAAAAGGATAGCCCCTGCGGCTACCAAAGGTGCGGTGATACGTCCCGAAAAATGTCCGCCTCCGCGGTAATCCTGAAAGCCGTGGTATTTGCAAAATGCGGTGTAATCTGCGTGTCCCGGACGGGGAGTTACAGACAAGGATTCATATTTACTGCTGTCGGTATCCTTATTGGGAATAAGAATACATATAGGGGTGCCTGTGGTGTATCCGTTAAAAACTCCGCTTACTATGCGGAAATTATCCGTTTCGCTTCTTTGGGTGGAAATCTTGCCCCAAGGACGGCGCAGGTCCAGACGGGAAGAAATATACGCTTCGTCCACGGGAATGCCGGGTGCGATTCCATCTATAACAGCGCCTATTTCTTTACCGTGGCTTTCGCCGAAAAGAGTAACTGAAATACTGTTTCCGAAAGTGTTTTTCATTTACAGCACCTCTCTTAACCGATTTTCAAAATCCGCCATAGGTATTTTGCGAAATTCAAAACTGCCGATACGGTTTACCCATACTGCATTTATATATTCGCCCGAAAGCTTTTTATCGTGGCGGATTGCTTCTATTACGGTTTCTTTATCAAATTCCGCAGTCGTGGGCAAGGAAAGCGCCTCCAAAACAGGAGTAAGTCTTTCTCTTACACAAGCATCGCACATAGGGAGCATACCCAATGCCACGCATTCACCGTGCAAAAGTGTGAGTGACATTGCGGTTTCTATACCGTGTCCCACGGTATGTCCGAAATTGAGCACACGGCGGAGTGAGGATTCTTTTTCATCCTGCTCTACGATATTTTTCTTTATGGTAATGCTTTTGATAATGATATCCTGCAGATTATCATCACAAACGCCGCTTTCTATCAATTCAAAAAGCTCTTTATCGCAGGTGAGTGCCATTTTGACCGATTCCGCAAGACCGTTTGAAATATGTCTTTTGGAAAGAGTGGATAAAAGATTCGGATCGATAAGTACCTTTTTGGGTTGCTTGAAGGCACCTACGATATTTTTAACGTCTCCAACGTCGATAGCGGTCTTGCCACCCACGGAAGAATCCACCTGGGAAAGAAGAGTAGTGGGTATATTATAAAAATCCACCCCACGCATATAGGTTGCGGCAACAAATCCTGCAAGGTCCCCTATAACACCGCCCCCTACCGCAACAACGCAGTCGGTACGGGTAAAGCCGAAGGAGATCATTTTTTCGCAAAGCTCCATATAAGAAGCAAAGCATTTGGTTTTTTCGCCTTGAGGAAGTGTTACTATATAAGGCTGTGCGCAAAAGGAGGCAAGCGTACGGGCGTACTCTGAAGGTACGCCGTCATCCGTTACAACAAGCACCTTTCTGTTTAAGGAAAGATGTTCCCCTGCCTTGTTCAGACAGCCTCGTTCTATTACTATATCATAGCTGTTTTTTTCCAGCTTAAGAGGTATGATCACTTTAATTCCTCCCTTTTTCAGGAAATATGAGAAAATGAGCCTACAAGCTTTAATTTATCGCAGCAGGAGGACAATTCTTCCATAAGTGCTTTTCCTTTTTCGGAATAAATATCGCCCTCTGCTTCAACGAAAAAGTAATACTGCCACAAAAGCTCCTTCATGGGACGGCTTCGCAGAGATTGCATATTGTAGCCGTGCTTACCGATAATATCCACAGCAGAAGCCAATTTACCCGCTTCGTTGCGTACCGTGAACATAAGGATGAACCGTTTATCCATTCCCTTGTCCTTATTAACAACGGGCACTGCAGAAAGCACCGCAAAGCGTGTGGTGTTGTATTTACTTTCGTTAATTTCTTTTTGCAAAACCTTGAGTCCGTAAAGGGCTGCCGCCTCTTCGCTTGCAATGGCGGCGGTATGCTTATCTCCAAGCTCCGCAACGTATTTGGCGGCAAGAGCGGTATTTACGTATTCATAGGTTTCCCAGCCCTGCTCTTCTATATATTTTCCGCACTGCATAAGTGCCTGCGGATGGCTTACAACACGGGTTATTTCCGAAAGCTCGGTACCGGGAAGCACAAGCAGATCGTGAGTGACGGAAAGATCAAAGGTAGCGTTAACGTGAAGTGAACCGGAAAACAGCATATCGCACACTTCCCCCACATCTCCCGCACTGCTGTTTTCAATAGGCAGAACGGCAGTATCACACTCGCCCTTCACCACAGCATCGTACGCTTCGGTAAATGAGGAATAGCCAACACGAACCGCATCGGGAAACACCTTGCCTGCGGCAATAGAGGCGAAAGCACCGTTTATACCGCAATACGCAACCTTCATACCGTTGAACAAACGTCCCTGATATTTGCAGGAAATGTCTATAACCTCTCTCATAAAGTTAACGTAAAAGCCTTTTACCAGCTCGTCCGCTTCGGAAAGATATCCTGCGTTTCTCTGTATTATCTGCTTTTCTCTTGCTTTATCCTTTATAGGCAAGCCGTGCTCCATTTTATATTCGGCAACAAGACGAGCCGCCTCCATACGCTGAGCAAAAAGGCGTGCCATCTCTTTGTCTGTTTTATCTATTATCTCTCTTGCAATAAGTAATTTGTTGTCTTCCATTTCAAACAGCTCCATACAAAATCAGGTGAGTTAACAGTGTTAACATCTTTTTTGGGATTATACACCCGTTTTTATATAATGTCAAGAGAACCCTGTAATTTCTATTGATTTTTGGTGTTTTTAGTGGTAATATAGTAATGTTAACACCGTTATCTTACTTTTCGGAGGAATTTTATGCCCTACACGGAAGAATACGCCAACCACGAAGAGCTTAAAAAAACACTTATTCTTGAAGGGATACGCCAGATAGAACAAAACGGGATAAACGGACTTTCCTTAAGAAAGACCGCCACCGAATGCGGAGTGTCCTGCGCCGCCCCTTACAGACATTTTGAAAGCAAAGCAGGGTTTATTTTTTCTATAATTTCTTACGTAAACGGACAATGGGCGTTGCTTAAAGACCAGATTTCCGCATCCTTTAAGGATGATAAGCGGCAGATGATTATTGAAACATGCGCCGCAACGGTATTGTTCTGGAGGGCTAATCCCAATTTCAGAAGCGTAATAATGCTCGATGATAAGCTGCTTAATGATGAACAAATAAAAGAGAAAAACCGAATATCCGATGAAATTGCCCAAGCGGTGCAAGACTTGTACGGAAAGGACGATTCGGAAACGACGGTGTTTTTGGTTCGTTCCGTTTTGTACGGCGC